>NZ_JBWKME010000070.1:0-1718 GCF_056431085.1 Mesorhizobium waitakense
TGAATCAAGCGATCGCCACCTCCGCAAGCAATTTAATGGGTCCTGATCCTAGCTAACCTCCTTTCCCTTGGGTGCCCCTCCTCGCCGGCCTGTGAGAGAATCAGTCACACGAAAGTAGCTATGTCAGGTATATTGATCGCGAAAAAGCCGGCCACCATTGGCAGCGGGCATTCCCGCAAACGTCGCGGAATAATGATGCACCTGTGAACGTTGTCGATCGAGAAAACCCTACCAAAGGAGGTTATCGATATGCGCCTTTTCATCCTGTTTTCGGCATTACTTTTGACTGCCTGCATGACAGCACCACGCGGCGAGGCTCCACCCGCACCGCCAACCGCGTCTACATCGAGCGGGAGCAGCGGCAGCAGTGACAGCCGCACGAGCCACTGTTGCCGGTCTTGAGACTGTTGTTGAGGACAAGGCATCGATGATCGATTCCGGTGCCGCAACAGCAAGGGTTCGCCTGATCTCCAGCCCCGGACAGCGCAACGACATCGCCTTTGCATGATCTCGTCGATGGCTTCGAGGCTGGTGCCACGATCGCCGACAAGGGCTATGACGCCGACCACCTGCACGAAAAGATCGCTGAAACAGGGGCCGAAATCGTCATCCCACCGAAGCGCAACCGCAAGGTCCAACGTCCCTACGACACTCTCTACAAAGAGCGCAACATCATCGAGCGCTTCTTCAACAAGCTCAAGCAGTTCCGCCGTGTCGCCACGCTACGACAAGCTGCTGGCCAACTTCATGGGCTTCTTCGTTAAACGCGCCGCTATCGCTATCTGGCTCAGATAGTTAAATCGTTACTGCGGCCTAGGGTTGAAACGAAATAGTACCTTTTTTGTCACATCGTTTGGGCAATGTCGTCTCGACTGATTTCGTTGCGGCCGATTTCGATTGTGGTGACTAAGCGCGAGCGTAAATCTCGCACTTGGATAAGGGGTGGTCACTATCTTTTTCAGAGGCCGGTAGTTTCACCGCACCCACTTTGAAGCTGGAGTTTGAAAATGAACATCAAGAGCCTTCTCCTTAGCTCCGCTGCTGCTCTAATCGCAGTTTCCGGTGCGCGCGCCGCCGACGCCGTCGTCGTCGCCGAGCCGGAACCCGCTGAATACGTCAAGATCTGCGACGTCTACGGCGTTGGCTACTTCTACATCCCCGGCACTGAAACCTGCCTGCGCATCGGCGGCTATGTCCGCTACGACATCGGCATCGGTGACACCGGCTCGTACGACGGTGCGAAAGCTGCGGATCATCAGGATGGAGATGACAACAACACGTACTTCAAGAACACCCGCTTCACGCTGAAGACCTGGACCGGCCAGGAAACCGAACTCGGTACCTTGAAGACCTACACCGAGACCCGCTTCCAATTCGGCAACTCCAACGGCTTCGGTGACGAGTTCGGCAACGACGCTCACAATAAGGACCTCGAGCTGAACTTCGCCTGGATCCAGCTCGGTGGTCTGCGCGTCGGCAAGGACGAATCGGCCTTCCTTACGTTCGTCGGCTACGCCGGCAACGTCATCCAGGATACGCTGGTTCCGTACGGCGGCTTCGACACCAACGTCATCCAGTACTACTTCGACGCTGGCAACGGCTTCTCCGCCGTCGTCTCGCTCGAAGAAGGCTATGGCGCCTACACCATCGACAGCTACGTTCCGGACGTCGTCGGCGGTGTGAAGTGGACGCAGGGCTGGGGCGCCATCACCGGTGTC
>NZ_JBWKME010000071.1:0-1689 GCF_056431085.1 Mesorhizobium waitakense
AGGAAATCGAGCGGAATCTCGTTGCGCCGGGTCTTGTCGAACAGATAGCGGCTGCCGCGCACCCAGGTCCACATGCCCAGCACGATGGTGAAGGCTACGGCCAGCGATGCCCAGCCGCCCTCGAACACCTTGACGATATTGGAGGCAAAGAAGCCGATGTCGATAAAGGCAAACAGCGCCGTCAGCGAGACGGCCAGCCACAGCTGCCATTTCCAGATGCGCGTCATGACGACATAGAGCAGCACCGTCGTCACTAGCATGTTGCCGGTCACCGAAATACCATAGGCCGACGCCAGCTTGCTGGACTCGCCGAAGCCGACGACCAGCATCATCACCACCAGCGCCAGCAAGAGATTGACGCGCGGCATGTAGATCTGGCCGGACTGTTTTTCAGATGTGTGAAGGATTTCCAGACGCGGCAGCATGTTGAGCTGCACGGCCTGCCTGGTCAGCGAGAAGGCGCCCGAAATCACCGCCTGGCTGGCGATCACGGTCGCAGCAGTCGCCAGCACGACCATCGGGATCAGCGTCCAGCCCTCGTTCATCTCGAAGAACGGATGGCCGACCACGCCGTTCTTTGCCAGCACGAAGGCGCCTTGCCCGGCATAATTGAGCAGCAGACAGGGAAACACGATCGCCAGCCAGGCGAGCACGATCGGCTTGCGGCCGAAATGGCCGAGATCGGCATAGAGCGCTTCGGCGCCGGTGACGGCGAGGAAGATGGCGCCGATAGTAACGAAGGCGACGTCGGGCGAATTGATCAGAAAGGCAACGATGTAGTGTGGGCTCACCGCCCACAGGATTTCCGGATCGGCGATGATGTGGTTGAGACCGGAAAGGCCAATGGCCAGGAACCATACTGCGGTCACTGGGCCGAACACCAATCCCACCCCGCCCGTGCCAAAGCGCTGTACGGCGAAAACCATGGCAAGAATGACCAGAGTTAGCGGCACCACGTAAGGCTGGAAGGCAGGCGTGACGACATTCATGCCCTCGACGGCCGACAGCACCGAGATTGCCGGCGTGATGACGGCGTCACCGAAGAAAAGCGATGCCCCGACGATGCCGATGCCAAGTATCAGCGCCGAACGCTTGGGGAAACTGCCGCGCGCCAGCGCCATCAGCGACAGCACGCCGCCCTCGCCGCGGTTGTCGGCGCGCAGCACAAACATGATGTATTTGATGGTGACGATGATCGTCAGCGACCAGATGATCAGCGACAGAACGCCAAGAATATCGCCGCGATCAGCCACGCTACCGCGGGACGATGCCACCAGCGCCTCGCGGAACGCATAGATCGGGCTGGTGCCGATATCCCCATAGACGACGCCAAGCGCGCCCAGCATCAACACCTTGGTGCTGTGTTGTTCGATTTCGGGATGGCTCGATTGTTCGACGGGTTCTGCCTCACTACCAGCATTGGCAAGGGCCATGGACGACACTCCGATAAGTGCGCGGTCATCTACGCTTGCTGCGATGCAATATCAAGTGCCGTCGCGTGATGGCTCCCATGCCGGCAACGCTCGGCTGCTCGGGAGATCATCGGTCCACGCGAGATTCGCGGGCTCGATCTGCAGGCATGGTCGCACCAGCAGGACCGGCAGCATATGCGTCCGTCAGATCGCTACCTGCGTACCAATCTCTACCACACGGCCAGTCGGGATCTGGAAATATTCGGTCGCGTCGGCC
>NZ_JBWKME010000072.1:0-90537 GCF_056431085.1 Mesorhizobium waitakense
AGGAAATCGAGCGGAATCTCGTTGCGCCGGGTCTTGTCGAACAGATAGCGGGTGCCGCGAATCCATGTCGACATGATCAGCCCCATCATGCAGGCGACAGTAATTGATACCCATCCGCCTTCGAATATCTTGACGACGTTTGCCAAGAAGAAACCGCTGTCGATAATGCCGAACAGCAGGGCCAGAGCCAAGGCAAGCGCCAGCTTCCATTTCCACAGCTTGCGCATCACCACGAACAGCAGAATGGTCGTCATCAGCATTTCGCCGGTCACCGAAATTCCGTAAGCGGAGGCCAGCGCACTCGAGCTGCCGAAACCAACCACCAGCAGCATCACCCCGATCGCGATGAGCAGGTTGACGCGGGGCATGTAAATCTGCCCGAGCTGCATTTCAGAGGTATGCTGCACCTCGATGCGCGGCAGAAGGTTGAGCTGTACGGCCTGACGGGTCAGTGAAAAAGCGCCCGAGATGACCGCCTGGCTGGCGATAACGGTCGCGGCCGTTGCCATGCCCACCATCGGCATCAGTGCCCAGTCAGGCAGCATCTGAAAGAATGGATTGGTCGGCCTGCCACCATTGGCCAGGACAAAAGCGCCTTGCCCGAAATAGTTGAGCAGCAGGCACGGGAAAACCACGGAAAACCAGGCCATCACGATCGGCTTGCGCCCGAAATGGCCGAGATCGACATAGAGCGCCTCGGCCCCGGTCACGGCCAGGAACACGGCACCGACGGTCACAAAGGCGGCGGTCGGAGTACCGGCGAGATAATAGACGGCGTAGTAAGGATTGATCGCCATCAGGACCGATGGATCGTCCGTCAGGTGATAGAGCCCTGCGATGCCGATGGCCAGGAACCAAAGCGCTGTCACCGGCCCGAACACCGCCGCGACCTTTCCGGTGCCGAAGCGTTGCACCGAAAACAGAAAGGCCAGGATGACCAGCGTGATGGGCACGACATAGGCATCCAGTGTCGGGGTCACCACCTCCAAGCCTTCGACCGCCGAGAGCACGGAGATGGCCGGTGTGATGATAGCGTCGCCAAAGAACAGCGCCGCACCGCAAAGCCCGATCCCGAGAATTAGTCGGGCGCCTTTCGGATAGGCGCTTCGTGCAAGCGCCATCAGGGATAGCGTACCGCCCTCGCCCTTGTTGTCTGCACGAAGCACGAAGGCGACATACTTTATGGTGACGATGATCGTCAGCGCCCAGACAATCAGCGACAGAACGCCCAGCACATCGCTACGCGTATCGGTGCCGGGAGAAGCATGGAGCGCTTCTCGGAAGGCGTAGATGGGGCTGGTGCCGATATCGCCATAGACGACACCGAGCGCGCCCAGCATCAGAACCTTGGTGCTGTGCTTTTCGACCTCGGAATGGCTCGATTGTTCGACGGTTCCAGCCTCGCTACCGCTACTGGCAAGGGCCATCGACCACTCTCCGACAAGCGCGCGGCGCTCTATGCATGCTGCGATACGATATCAATTGCACGCGATGGCTGCCATACTTTCAATGCGCGGCTCTACCCTACCACCCGCAGGCCTTCAGGAACCGCCCCACCGTGCCGGCCATGCCATACTTCAACGCGTCGGCTGTCAATCCATGTCCGATCGACACTTCGGCTAACGCCGGAATGCGCTTTGCCAGTGCCGGAAGGTTGCTGACCACCAGATCGTGCCCGGCATTGACCTGAAGACCGGCGACAAGCGCGGCATCAGCGGTTTTTCCCAGTCTTTCCAATTCCTTGGCCGCTCCGGCGGGATCGGAATGATAACTACCATACGGACCTGTATAAAGCTCTATGCGGTCGGCGCCGGTGTCACGCGCGGCCGTCACGCCCGCAGGATCCGGGTCCGAAAACATCGACACACGAAAGCCGCCCTTCTTCAGACGCCTGACGATCGGAGTAAGGAACGCGGCCTCGGCGGCAAAGTTCCAGCCATGGTCCGACGTCGCCTGCGCCGGATCGTCCGGCACCAGCGTCACCTGTTCGGGCTGATGCTTTTCCACAAGCACCAGGAAATCCTCGGTCGGATAGCCCTCGATGTTGAATTCCGCGCGCGGAAATTCGTCGTCGATCAGGGACCGTATCTCAGGCAGATCCGAGTGTCTCGTGTGCCGCTCGTCTGGGCGCGGATGCACCGTCAGCCCATGCGCCCCGGCTGCGAGCGCGATGCGGCCGAGGCCCGTCACGCTCGGCCACGGCAGGTCACGCCTGTTGCGCAGCATGGCGACGGCATTGAGATTGACGGAGAGTTTTGCGGGCATGGAAGCGGCCTCGGAGATCATTCGACGCGCCACCTATAATGCCTTTGGCGGGAACAGACAGGGGGTTTCGAGTGTTCCAAGCGTGATGAAGTGAGTCCGCGAAAGGAAGCGCCATGAATTTTCTCGATGCCGTACCGGCTATCCGTCGTCTCGAGACCAGCCGTGACGATCTTCTCGCCATCGATGTCGTCGGCCACGTCTCGGCGGCCGATGGCGAAAACCTTTTCGGGTTGATGGAGGCAGCCTATGCCCTTCACCCACATATCGACGTGCTGGTGCGCCTTGTCGATCACGATGGCGTCGACTGGGCCAATATTGCCGAAGAGACCCTGACGCAGGGCACCGCCCATGCAATGCAACATGTCGGCCGTTGCGCGACGATCGGCGAGCCGGACTGGATCGCCGACGCGCGACATGTCCTGCGGGATGCGCCGTCAATCGAATTCAAGCATTTCGAGACCGAGGACGAAGCCTCGGCCTGGCAATGGCTTGGAGCCCGGCCGACCGAAGAGCAACAGGGTCGAGGCTGAAACACGACAGCCCCGCAGGGCCGTCGAATGCCTGCTACCTGACGATCGTCAGCCGCTCGGCCGCGCGCGTGATGGCGGTGTAGAGCCAGCGCTGGCGGGTTTCCTTGAAGGCCCAGCTTTCATCGAACAGCACGATCTCGTTCCATTGCGAGCCCTGCGCCTTGTGCACGGTCAGCGCGTAGCCATAGTCGAAATCGTCGAAGCGCTTCTTCTGCTGCCAGGGAATGTCGGCATCCGGATCCTCGAAGGCCGCCTTGAGCAGTTTGATCTTGGCGACGCCGCGATCCGGATCGTCCTCTTCCGGCGACACCAGAAGGTTGATGCCGGGCTTCACCGTCTCGCGCGACGAGGTCATCACCTTCCACAGCGAGCCGTTAAGCAGGCCCTTGGCCGGATCGTTGCGCAGGCAGACGAGCTTGTCGCCGGCCTGCGGATAGTCGGCATTGAAGCCTTTGAGTTCGCGCAGCCGCTGATTGTAGCGCCGCCGAGTCCGGTTGGTGCCGACCAGCACTTGGTCGGCCTTCAGCACCAGTTCCTGGGTGACGTCTTCCTTGCCGATCACCTGTGCCGTGCCATAGTCGCCACGCATGAATTCGCGGCCCTCGCGCACGTCGAGCGCCAGCCGCAGGATCGGATTGTCGCGTGCCTGCCGGTGGATTTCGGTGAGCAGGAAATCCGGCTCGTGGTCGGTGAAGAAGCCGCCGCCCGAAATCGGCGGCAGCTGGCCAGGGTCGCCGAGCACCAGGATCGGCGTGCCGAAACTCATCAGGTCGCGGCCAAGCTGTTCGTCGACCATCGAACATTCGTCGATGACAACCAGTTTCGCCCGCGAGATCGGGCTCTGCCGGTTGAGCGAAAAGGTCGGTGACATCGAGGTCTTGCCGGTGACCTCGTCCGATACCGATTCCTCGCCCTTCGGCCGATAGATCAGCGAATGGATGGTGCGGGCGTTGATCGCGCCCTTGGAGCGCAGTACCTGTGCGGCCTTGCCGGTGAAGGCGGCGAACTGGACCTGGCCGTCGACATGCTCGGCGAAATAGCGCGCCAGCGTCGTCTTGCCGGTGCCGGCATAGCCGAACAGCCGGAACAGCTGTGGCTTTCCGGTCTTGAGCCAGCGGGCAACCGCTTGCAGCGCCTCGTCCTGTTGGGGAGAGAATTCCATCAGCGCGAGAGACCGGATTCGCAAGGGAAAGACAAGATAGCCGCCACCACCATCGACGTGTCGGGGCGCTTCAGTGCCGCGGACGGGTCAGGCTATCAGGCGCAAACAAGAACGTAAAGAGAACAGAGGTAGCAGCGCCACGATTATGGTCAGGCTGCTGCCACGACCTATCGGATCGGCCTAGGGTCGTTCTCCAGCAGGATCGGCTTGCCATGCGGAGTGGCGTGCGCGGCGCGCTCCCAGGCTTCAGCCATGGCATCGACATCCGCCCTGGCGGCCAGCCCTTTCGAGACGAGCAAGCTTTCCAGCGCCACCAGCCAATGTTCGTAATAGTCATGGCCGTCATCCGCGGCACCCGGCTTCTTCACCTGTGCCGACAATGCCTGCGCCCATTCGCTCCACGAAAACTGGCCCTTGTCATGCAGCGCCACCGTCATGGCGAACACTTCGGCCTGCCATGGCCCGGCAAAGACCGGGGCATCGACGCTAAGCGGCAAATCGGCGGCGTGATCGTTTGCCTCACGCCGGCTCAAGATAGCTCTCCCAGGCATCGATCGACACGCTCAGCGTCGGGTCGGCGCCCTCGCCCCAGATTTCCGACCCTTCGAAAACCACCGTGTAGACCCATTGCGGGTTTTCGCCCTGGCCATGCGCGTTGCTGTCTGGAAACACAAAGCCGTCGCGCACCGCCTCGATCGTTCCATGCTTGCCGCGTGCATAGCGCGGCAGCCGCGTGTGGCCGGTCGGGTTGAAGTTCTTGGTCCGCACGGGATCGCCGGCCTTGAACCGCGCCGGCTGCGCCACCGGCCGGTCGCAAGGACCGCCCTTGGCCAGCACCGCAGGCACGTTTTCGGCCTTCAGCACCCGTTTCGGCGCCGCCGCCGGATCGACCGCGGTGCCTGCCTTGAGATCGCGCTCGCTGACAAAACCATGGCCCTTGAGCAGCACTTCCAGCGCCTTGATCCATATCTCGTAGTAGCTGGAGGCATAATAGTCGGCAGGATGCAGCGATTCCCGGGCATGCCGGCTCTCGTCAATGTTCCACGCGCCCATCGCGCCTGCGCATAAGGTCACGCCCAGCGCCCGCCTTTCCCAGGCGGCATGGAAATACGGCTCGTCAATTTCCGGCGCGACCGGACCGAAGCCCATCTGCCCGCCAAGGTCCTGCGGCCCGTTCATGCCGGCTGCCTCGCCAGAGCGGTGCCGATCATCGCGTCGCGGCTCACCAGATCGGCCAGCCGCTCCTCGCTCCAGCCCTCGGTGCCGTCGGGACGCATCGGCACGACGAGATAGCGCAGCTCGGCGGTGGAATCCCAGACGCGGATCTTTTTGTCGGCCGGCAGCGTCAGCCCGAACTCCTCCAGCACACCGCGGGGATCGATGACCGCGCGCGAGCGGTAGGGCGGCGCCTTGTACCAGACCGGAGGCAGGCCGAGCACAGACCACGGATAGCAAGAGCACAGCGTGCAGACGACGAGATTATGCGTGTCCTCGGTGTTGAAGACCGCCTGCATATGCTCGCCTTGGCGGCCGGTGTAGCTGAGCGATTCGATCGCCGCTGTCGCATCGCGTTTCAGCCAGTCGGCGAATGCCGGGTCGGCCCAGGCCTTCGCCACCACTTTAGCGCCATTGCGCGGGCCGATCCTGGTCTCGTAGGTGTCGACGATGACATCGATCGCGGCCGGATCGATCAGCCCCTTGCGAGTGAGGATCGTCTCCAGCGCACGTACCCGCGCGGCAAAGGGATCGAGCTCGTTGTCGTGATCGTGATCGTGTGACATGACCGCAAATTACGTTTCCGGTGATGCCACCGCAAGCGCAACGCCTTGGGCCAGATCCTGGCGACCTTGAATTCTATTCGGCGGCCGTCTTCTGCGGTTCGAGCTGCTGCTCCTCGTTGACATCGAACAGAGAGGGCTGCCTCACAGGTTCCTTCGGGATCTCTTCAGCCTTGCGCTTCGGCATCAGCCCGACCAGCCAGCCCGAGAAGTTCTCCATGTAGACATAGATCACCGGCGTCACGAACAAGGTCAGCGCCTGCGAAGCAAGCAGGCCGCCAACAACGGCCACACCCAGCGGCTGGCGCAGCTCGGCGCTGGCGCCGGTGCCGAGCGCAATCGGAAACGTGCCCATCAGTGCGGCCAGCGTCGTCATCATGATCGGCCTGAAACGCATGAGGCAAGCCTTGTGGATGGACTCGGTGGCCGACAAGCCGTCTCGTCGCAATTCCAGCGCCACGTCGACCATCATGATGCCGTTCTTCTTGACGATGCCGATCAGCATCAAAATGCCGATCACCGCTATGACAGACAGATCCATGCCGGCGAAGCGCAGCGCAACGACGGCGCCAAGCACCGCCGATGGCAGGCCGGTGAGGATGGTGAGCGGGTGGATGAAGCTTTCGTAGAGGATGCCAAGGACGATGTAGATGGTCAGGATGGCGCCGCCGATCAGCAGGCCCTGGTTGGCCAGCGAATCCTGGAAGGTCTTGGCCGTGCCCGCAAAGGTCGTCGAGATCGCCGTCGGCATGCCGATCTGCTCTTTGAGCGCGTTGATGCGGGTCACGCTGTCGCCGAGCGCCACGCCTTGCGGCAGATTGTAGGAGATGGTCACCGCGGGCAGCTGGCCAAGCTGGTTGACCGTCAAGGCGCCGGCCGTGCGATCGACCCGGGCAAAGGCGCCAAGCGGCACCAGACTGCCGCTCGCCGTCCTCATCTGGATGGCCAGCATCCGCTCGGGCGACCATTCGATGTTGGGATCGAGTTCGGTGATGACTTCGTAGCTGTCGGCCGAACCGAAGATTGTTGAAACCTGGTCGGTGCCGAACCCGCCATAGAGAGCGGAGCGCAGCGTGTCGGTATCGATGCCGAGTTGGGCGGCCTTATCGCGATCCACTACCAGCGTCGCCTGCAGCGCATTGTTCTGCAAGTCGCTGGTGACGTCGGCGAAAGTCGCATGGTCGGCCGCCATCGCGTCGTTCATCTTCTGCGCCCAGATATCGGTCTGGCCGGTATCCAGGCCCTGAACCACGAGCTGATAGGCGCTGGCCGACGATCGTGAACCCAGCCTCAAATTCTGCACCGGTTGCATGTAGGTCTCGATACCCGCCACGCCGGCCAGTTGTCGCCTTAGATCCGAAAGCACCTTCTCGATATCGGGACGTTGGTCCTTCCCCTTGAGCTGGACGAAGAGCTGCCCCTGGTTGAGCGCATTGTTGCCGCTGCCCGCCGACCACGCCACATGGTCGACATAGGGCGAATGCGAGAAGACGTTGGCCACCTGCCCTTGCAGCTTGACCATGGCGTCAAACGAGATGTCCTGGCGCGCGATGGTCGTCACCGATATCTGGCCGATATCCTCCTGCGGGAAGAAGCCCTTCGGCGAGACCTGGATCAGCCATACCGACGCTGCCGCGGTTCCGATGAAGACGAGGAACACCAGGAAGGTGTGCCGCAGGCAGAAGCTCAAGATCCGGTCGTAGCCGCGTGTGATGAAGTCCTGCTTGTGACCAGGGCCATGCTTGTCGCGATCGGCCTTGGTAACCGACAGCAGCCGCGAGCACAGCATCGGCGTCAGCGTCAGCGACACAAACATCGAGGCCAGGATGGCGACCGTCACCACGACGGCGAACTCGTTGAAGATGCGGCCGATCACGCCGCCCATCAGAAGCACGGGGATGAACACGGCGACCAGCGAAATCGAGATCGAGATGATGGTGAAGCCGATTTCGCGCGCGCCCTTCAGCGACGCATCGAAGGCCGACAACCCATCCTCCTCCATATGGCGGAAGATGTTTTCCAGCATCACGATGGCATCGTCGACGACAAGGCCGACCGCAAGCGTCAAGCCCATCAGCGATATGTTGTCGATGGAAAAGCCGAACAGGAACATCGCGCCAAGCGTGGCGATCAGCGAGATCGGCACAGCCACGGCCGGGATGATGGTCGCCGTCACCCGGCGCAGGAACACGAAGATCACCATGACCACCAGCGCGATGGTCAACAGCAGCGTGAACTGCACGTCATCGACGGCCTGGCGGATCGAGGTCGAACGGTCGTTGAGCAGCTTGATCGAGGCGGCGGCCGGCATCTGGTCCTGGAAGGACGGCAACATCGCCTTGACCTTGTCGACGACGTCGACCGTGTTGGCGTCGGGCTGGCGCTGCACGGCCATGATGATGGCGCGCGTTCCGTCATACCAGCTCGCCGTCGTCGTGGTCTGCACCGAATCGACGACGCGGGTCACCTCGCCCAGCCGTACCGGGTGACCGTTCTTGGTGGCGATGATGAGGTTGGAGAAGCCGGCAGCGTCGGTGAGTTGCGTGTTGGCGGTGATGGTGAGCTGCTGCTTGTCGTTCTGCAGCACGCCGAGCGGCGTGTTGCTGTTTGCAGACGCGATCGCCGCCTGCAGCTGATCGATCGAGATGCCGCGCGCGGCGAGCGCGGTCGGATCGATCTGGATGCGCACGGCGTATTTCTGCTGGCCGAAGATCGAGACTTGCGCGACGCCGTCGATGGTCGACAGCGACGGCGAGATGACGTTTTCCGCGAAAGCATCGAGGTCGGTCAGCGGAACCGTGTCGCTGACCAGCGACATCAGCAGGATCGGCGCATCGGCGGGATTGACCTTGCGATAGCTCGGCGGCGCCGTCATCTGCGGCGGCAATGATTTCTGCGTACGCGCGATCGCAGCCTGCACGTCGGCCGCTGCCGCGTCGATGTCGCGGTTGAGCACGAACTGGATGGCGATCGAGGTCGAACCGAGCGAGTTCGTGGTCGAAATCGAATCGATGCCAGCGATGGTGGCGAATTGCTTGATCAGTGGCGTCGCCACCGATGTGGCCATCGTTTCCGGCGAGGCGCCGGGCAACTGGGCCGAGACGTTGACCACCGGGAATTCGGCGCTGGGCAGTGCCGCCACCGGCAGGAACTTGTAGGCGAACAGTCCGCCCAGCACGAGGGCGAATGACATCAGGAGGGTGGCGACCGGCCTGCGAATGCAGAATTCAGAGATCATTGGGCCGCCTCGCCGGCCTTGTCGGCTTGCGCGACCTTGGGAGCGGCTTGGCCGCCGCCACCGGCCGCGGCCTTGCCTTCATGCACGGCGGCGCCGTCCTTCAGCCTTGTCTGGCCTTCGGTGACAACCTTCTCACCGCTTTTCAGCCCCTGGCTAATGGCGCTGTTTTCACCTTCGGTCAGTGCCACCTCTACCGGCCGCATCTCGACCGTGTTGTCCGGCTTGACCACGTAGACGAACGGCCCCTTCTGGCTGGGCTGCACCGCAACCGTTGGAACCGATGTCATCTTAGGCATGATACCGGCATCGAGCACGACATTCACATACTGGCCCGGCCACAACGACAGATCGGCATTCGGTACGCTCGCCCGCGTCGCGATCGTGCCGGAAGCGGTGTCGACGCTGGAGTCGACGAAATCGAGCGTCCCCTTGCCGATTGGCGTCGGATCGCCGTCCTTGGTCAGCGTCACGGCACCCTGCTGCGGCGCGGCAAGCGCCTTGTGCAGAAGCGCCAGGTTACTTTCCGGCAGATTGAAGTTGACCTGCAAGGGGTCCATCTGGGTGATGGTCACCAGTGGGGTCGCCGTGCTGCTGTTGTTGCCGTTGCTGGTGGTGACCAGGTCGCCGACCGCGACATTGACGGCGCCAAGCCGGCCGGAAATCGGCGCGGTGATCGTGGCAAAGCCAAGCTGGACGTTGTCGGCGTCGATTGTCGCCTTGTCGGCATCGACGGTTGCCGCGGCGGCCTTTTGCGCCGCAACTGCCTGATCGTAGGTCTGTTGCGTGCCGGCCTGCTTGGCGACCAGGTCCTTGGCGCGCTGGAGATCCGAATTCGAGCTGGCGAGCATCGCCTGGTCCTTGGCGAGCGAGGCCTGATCCTTGGCCAGTTGCGCCCTCAGCGCCCGGTCATCGAGCGAGAACAGCAGATCACCGGTCTTCACCATCTGCCCGTCCTTGACGTCGATCGACACGATCTGGCTGGATACCCGCGCATTGATGCTGACGACGGCCGGAGAGGAGACGAAACCGATCGCGTATCGCCGGATCGGGAAATCGGCCGTCGACGCGACGGCCGAGAGGATGGATGCGGAGCGCGCCGCGGTGGCGCCCTTCTTGTCCGAAGCCGCGGCCGGCTGGTCCGCTGCCGCCACCTGCTTTTGGCCGATGATATGTTGGACCTTGCCCAGCGTGTCGGGCGAAACATAGAGCCAGGCCGCCGCAGCAAGGCAAGCGACGGCAAGCAACGAAAGAACGACTTTTCCACGCATGGTCAAAGGCCCTCTCCACCCGACACGCCGTGGTCCGATGGGTATTCTAGCGCAAATCACGGCCCTTTGCCGCGATTTAGCCGAATAGATAGAACACGCCTTTGTCGGAAAAGGGCCAAAACACGGCATTACGAAGATTTAATGTGCACTGCACAATGGATGTGCAGCCGACTAAGGTGGGTCGGATTTCAGGTCAGGCCGGCATCACCTGAATACCGACACACCTAGCGCAGCATGGGCCACAGCGTCGCCGCCAGCAGCACGCCCATGGCGATGTTGAACCATTTCAGCCGCACCGGGTCGGACAGGAAACCGCGCAGCGCGGTGCCGAAACCCGCCCACACCGAGACGCTCGGCAAATTGACGACGGTGAAGGCCACCGAGATCAACACCACCGACAGGAACGGATGCTCCGGATTGGTGTAGACGGCCATGGCAGTGATCGCCATCACCCATGCCTTGGGGTTGACCCACTGGAACGCCGCCGCATCGATGAAGCGCATCGGCTGCCCCTTCGCCTCACCCTTGCCGGCAAGCGAACGCGACATGGCGATCTTCCAGGCGAGATAAAGCAGATAGGCGCCGCCGGCGACCTTGAGTGCCGTATGCAGGATCGGAAACGCCGTCAGCACCGCACCCAGGCCAAGCCCAACCGCCACCAGCAACACCAGGAACCCGATGCTGATGCCCAGCATGTGTGGAACCGTCCTGACGATGCCGAAATTCACGCCCGATGCCAGCAGCATGAAATTGTTCGGCCCCGGCGTGATCGACGTCACCAAGGCATAGACGAGCAGGGCAAGGAATGCGTCAAGCGACATGATATCCTCCCAGACACGTCAGCACTATTGTCTCTTTCCGGCGGCCGTACAAAGACCAGCGGCCGGTTTATGGCAGAGCCAGACCTATGCCTGTCAAAGATTTGGAAGGCCGAGCCGTGCCTACATCCCCTGCGGGCCGCGGTTCATGGCTGCCACGCCGGTGCGGCAGATCTCGACTAGGCCGAGCGGCTTCATGATGGCGATGAACTGGTCGAGCTTGGAGCCCTTGCCGGTGATCTCGAAGATGAAATGCTCGGTGTTGGCGTCGATGACGCTGGCGCGGAAGGCGTCGGCCAGCCGCAGTGCCTCGACGCGGGCCTCGCCGGTACCGGCAACCTTGACCAGCGCCAGTTCCCGCTCCAGCGGCCGCTCCTGGCCGAACTCGTGCGAACGCACGGTCAGGTCGACCACGCGGTGGACCGGCACGATGCGTTCGAGCTGATGCTTGATCTGCTCCAGCACATGCGGCGTGCCGCGCGTCACGATGGTGATGCGCGACAGGTGCTTCTCATGCTCGGTCTCGGAAACGGTTAGGCTCTCGATGTTGTAGCCGCGCCCGGAGAACAGGCCGATGACCCGGGCGAGCACGCCCGGCTCATTGTCGACCAGCACGGAAAGCGTGTGGTTCTCCGGCCTTTCCGTCTCCTTGGCGATGAAGTAGGCGGAGCCGGTGGGCTGAAGGTGCTGTGCGTTCATGACATGAATCTCGATTTCAAACTATTGAGCTAATTCTCTGTTTTCGCACGGCTTCTCGCGACAGCCCTGCCTCGGCTGAGCGGATTACACCAGTTCCCTGCCCTTGGCGTCGATGGCGTTGGCCACCGCCTCGTCGGTCGCCTCGTCGGGCAGCAGCATCTCGTTGTGTGCCTTGCCCGACGGGATCATTGGGAAGCAGTTGGCAAGCGTTGCCACGCGGCAATCGAACAGCACCGGCTTCTTCACCGCGATCATCTCCTTGATCGCATCGTCCAGCTCGTCCGGCTTCTCGCAACGGATGCCGTGGCCGCCATAGGCCTCGGCCAGCTTGACGAAGTCCGGCATCGCCTCGGTGTAGGAATGCGACAGCCGGTTACCGTGCAGCAGCTGCTGCCACTGCCGCACCATGCCCATATACTGGTTGTTGAGGATGAAGATCTTGATCGGCGCGTCGTGCTGCACGGCCGCGCTCATCTCTTGCATCGTCATCTGCACCGAGGCGTCGCCGGCGATGTCGATGACCAGCGCATCGGGATGCGCGATCTGCACGCCCAATGCCGCCGGCAGGCCATAACCCATCGTGCCCAGCCCGCCTGACGTCATCCAGCGGTTCGGCTTCTCGAAATGATAGTGCTGCGCCGCCCACATCTGGTGCTGGCCGACCTCGGTGGTGATGTAGGTGTCCATGCCCTTGGTCAGTTCGTAGAGCCGCTGGATGGCGTATTGCGGCATGATGACGTCGTTGTTCATCTTGTAGGCGAGTGAATCGCGCGCACGCCATTTGGCGATCTGCTCCCACCAGGGGTAGAGCGCCTTCTTGTCGGCCTTGGCGGTGGCCCGCCACAGCCGCACCATATCCTCCAGCACCCGGCCGACATCGCCAATGATCGGCACTTCGGTGTGGACGTTCTTGTTGATCGACGACGGATCGATGTCGATGTGGATCTTCTTCGAGTTCGGCGAAAACGCGGTCAGCCGCCCGGTGATGCGGTCGTCGAAGCGCGCACCGATGCAGATCATCACGTCGCAATCATGCATGGCCATGTTGGCTTCATAGGTGCCGTGCATGCCCAGCATGCCCATCCAGTTCTTGCCCGATGCCGGATAGGCGCCGAGCCCCATCAACGTCGAGGTGATCGGGAAGCCGGTGAGATCGACCAGTTCGTGCAGGAGATGGCTCGCTTCCGGACCCGAATTGATGACGCCACCGCCGCTATAAATGATCGGCTTCTTGGCGCCGGCCATCAATTCGACCGCCGCCTTGATCTTTTCCAGGTCGCCCTGGACCTTGGGCTGATAGCTGGTGCGCGGCGCGATCTGCGGCGAGACGTAAAAGCCCCTGGCGAACTGCACGTCCTTCGGAATGTCGACCACGACCGGACCGGGACGGCCGGTGGTCGCGACATGGAAGGCCTCGTGGATGGTTGCGGCGAGTTCGTTGACGTCCTTCACCAGCCAGTTGTGCTTGGTGCAGGGGCGCGTGATGCCGACCGTGTCGCATTCCTGAAAAGCGTCAGAGCCGATCAGCGAAGTCGGCACCTGCCCGGTCAGGCAGACCAGCGGGATCGAATCCATCAACGCGTCCTGCAGCGGCGTAACCGCATTGGTGGCGCCGGGTCCCGACGTCACCAGCATGACGCCCGCCTTGCCGGTCGAGCGCGCATAGCCCTCCGCCGCATGGCCGGCGCCCTGCTCGTGGCGCACCAGGATGTGCTCGACCTCGTCCTGTTGGAAGATCTCGTCGTAGATCGGGAGTACCGCGCCGCCCGGATAGCCGAAGACATGCTTGACGCCATTGTCCTTCAGCGCCTGCACCACCATTTCGGCGCCCGTCATTTCGGTTCTTGGCATTTCGCGCCGCTCACTCTGTCCGTTGCTCATCGGTCTGGTCCCGTACTGCCGCCATCTGGCGATTGCTGGTCGTTTAGTCGTGTTTCAGGCAATAAAAAAGGCCCCCGAGGGAGCCTGTGTGTGCGCATGGGAGGTTTTCGCCCGGCGGTTACACCGCCTTGCCCACGCGCTTTCCTACGAGAATGAGTGCCGTTTTCATGGTGGCGGACAATAGAATTGGTTTTACGCCGCTGTCAACGGCGAATCTGAGTGACATGAACCCGCAGCAAAGGGGCCGGCTCTCCTCTTCGGCACCGGCAAGCCATCACCGGAAAATCCCATGGGGTTCCCGATAAGGCATTGAAAACACGCCAAACTATTGGAGGGCGTGACGCTGCGGAGCTTTTGAAGAAATACTCCGCTCATCGTGGACAACTCAGTCCGGCCAAATCGCTCGATCGAGAAGCGATCACAATCCAAGGAGGAAAGCTGATGCTCGACAAGGCCCCTAACAAGAAACTGTCCGACCTGCTCGACCAATTCGGCGCCGCCCTGGTCGCCAATGACATCGAGAAAGCGGTCGATTGCTTTCAGGAGGACTGTTATTGGCGTGACCTCGTCACCTTCACCTGGAACATCAAGACCATGGAGGGCCGCGACCAGGTCCGCGACATGCTGAAGAGCCAGTTGTCGAAGACCAAGCCATCCCACTTCGCCATCGCCAAGGGTGAGGACGCGACCGAGAGCGGCGGACTGATAGATGGCTGGATCAGCTTCGAGACAGAGGTGGCGCGCGGCTTCGGCCATGTCAGGCTGAAGGACGGCAAGATCTGGACGCTGCTGACCACCATGGTCGAATTGAAAGGCCACGAGGAGCCGGCGGGTTTCGCGCGGCCGATGGGTGCCAAACATGGCTCGGGCAAGAACCGTCAGACATGGAAGGAAGAACGCGAGAACGAAGCCGCTGAGCTCGGCTTCAAGACGCAGCCCTACACGGTGATCATCGGCGGCGGCCAGGGCGGCATCGCACTCGGCGCGCGGCTGCGGCAGCTCGGCGTTCCCACGATCATCATCGAGAAGAACGAACGGGCCGGCGACAGCTGGCGCAAGCGCTACAAGTCGCTCTGCCTGCATGACCCGGTCTGGTACGACCATCTGCCCTATATCGATTTCCCGAAGAACTGGCCGGTCTTTTCGCCCAAGGACAAGATCGGCGACTGGCTGGAAATGTACACCAAGGTGATGGAACTGAACTACTGGTCCTCGACCGAGGCCAAGAGCGCGTCTTATGACGACAAGAAGAAGGAATGGACGGTCGTCGTCCACCGCGACGGCAAGGACATTGCGCTAAGGCCGAAGCAGCTGGTGCTGGCTACGGGACAATCCGGCAAGGCCAATATGCCGAAATTCAAAGGCATGGAAAACTTCAAGGGCAATCAGCATCACTCCTCGAAGCACCCCGGTCCCGATGCCTATGCCGGCAAGAAAGCTGTTGTCGTCGGCTCGAACAATTCCGCCCACGACATAGCCGCGGCACTTTGGGAAGCAGGCGCCGATGTCACCATGGTGCAACGCTCGACCACGCATATCGTCAAGTCCGACACGTTGATGGAAATCGGGCTGGGGTCCCTCTATTCGGAACAGGCGGTGCAAAGCGGTATGACGACCGCAAAGGCCGACCTCGTCTTTGCCTCCCTGCCCTACAAGATCCTGCACGAATTCCAGATTCCGGCGTACGCCGAGATGAAGAAGCGCGATGCAAAATTCTACACGGGTCTGGACAAGGCCGGCTTCATGCTCGACTGGGGCGATGACGATTCGGGCCTGTTCATGAAGTATCTGCGGCGTGGTTCGGGCTACTACATCGATGTCGGCGCTTCCGATCTGATTATCGATGGCTCGATCAAGCTGAAAAGCGGTGTCAACGTGGCTGAGATCAAGGAGCACTCGGTGCTGCTCAGTGACGGCACCGAGTTGCCCGCCGATGTCATCGTCTATGCCACCGGCTATGGTTCGATGAATGGCTGGGCGGCCGACCTGATCTCCAGGGACGTCGCCGACAAAGTCGGCAAATGCTGGGGTCTCGGTTCGAACACCACCAAGGATCCCGGTCCATGGGAGGGCGAATTGCGCAACATGTGGAAACCGACGCAGCAGGAAGCACTGTGGTTCCATGGCGGCAATCTGCACCAGTCACGCCACTATTCGCAGTTCCTGTCGCTGCAGTTGAAGGCCAGGCACGCAGGCCTGCCGACGCCGGTCTACGGGCTGCAGCAGGTCCATCACAAGGGATAGCGCCTCGCACATCCGCCCCTTTTTGAACCCGCGCGGCGATTCCGCCGCGCGGGCTCTTTCTGTTCAGTCCTGCAGCGTCACGCACTTCGCCTTGGCCCAACGCTCGAGGATCTTGCGCTCGTCCGTCGTTGCCAGACGATTGCCGAAACCGCGCACCTGGACCGCCCGATGCTGCGGATCGAGCTCGATCGTCAGCAAGCGTTCAGTCTTGCCGTGCGCCTTGCGCCGCAGCGCCCAGATCGAGGCATTGCCGGCAATGCATTTGGTCGCATAGGACGACACGCAATGATGCATCGCCCGGCTCTCGGCAACGAGGTCCTCTGCGGTCTTCAACTGGCGGATGGAGAACCACTCGCCATGCGCCTTCGCCTCCTTGGGCGGCGGATGCCATTCCCAATCCTGCAGGCGCGAGCCGTCCCAGGCGCTGCACTGCGTGGGTGCGCCGTCGACGGGCTGAGCCCGCGCGGCGGCCCGCCGGCGCATCGCCTCGATGCGTTCGATCGCAGCAAGATCGCGATGCCAGTCCGACATCTGCCGGTGCAGCGAGGCGAGCGTGCGGCCCTTCAGGCTGTAGGCAGCATCGCGCCGGTGCTTGGCGCCGACATAGTCACAGAGATCGTCGATCTCCTCCTTCGAAGCGGGATGTCCGCAGAAGAAGCGCGCCACCTCGCGCCAGAAGGCCAACTCGCCACGCGGCGTGCGCGCGATCCTCGTGCGTGCAAGTCGTGCAGCCAGCCCCCAATCCTCGGTGTAGGACCGGACGATCGCGAACCAGAACGCCTCGTCGAAGGTGAAATCGCCGGACACGTTCAGGAAGCAGTGCACCTCCTTTCGCGACAGCCACGCATTGGCGCCCGCTTTGTAGAGCGAGCCGCCACCTGCAGCCGTGACGTACCAGGCCAGGCGAAGTGCGATCTCCTGGCCATCTAGTCCCGACCTATCCAGCCAGATGGCCTCGAGCGCGGCCGAAACCGGATAACGCGCAAAGAGATAGCGGGCGGCAGCCAGCCGCAGCCGGGCCGGGTCGCGCGTCTTCAGCTTTGGACGCCACAACGCGCCGTCGCGGATCGCCATGCCTGCATAGCCGCGGCGAACCTCGTCGAGCGCCCGCTCGAAATCGGGAGCGGGGCGCGGCATAGCGGAAACCCGCCGCAGCGATGCTTGATATACTTCAATGCGTTGGCGCTCGGCGTCCTGCCTGCGCTGGATCATGGACTTTGCCATGGCCGTTCTTCCTGATTGGAACCCTGTCAGCCGCACGCAATTCCAGCGTCGGCACGGAATGTGTCGATCTGGGTTGGCGTGACATGGACAGGTCTCCTTTCAGGATGACGGGTTGGGAATGGCGCGGTCTCTAGGCTCACAAGAAACTTGGCACAAGTGCCATTCCTTCAATGTTTACAATGGCCTGCCGGAGTGTTGCAAAGCAGCATCTTTGATTTTCAGGCAGCCGCGATCGTCGGCGGGGAACTCTCGGCTTCCCACCGTTTTCCGCCCACGGGCCGTTGCAGCATAATGAACCGCATGCAGACGATAGCTGCCGCCGCGCATCGCGGCACGGCGGTCCTCAGAGTGCCAGAATATTGGAACCGCTGTGGCGCGGGTCAGCCCGTTCGTCCGCCGCGGAGGCGCAAAATGTGTGAACAAGATCTCATCGTCGCCTCCATCAAAAGCGTGGTCGATACAGTGCGGCCAATGAAAATATGGGCCGCATGTCGGGCGCGGCTAATACATCGGAACAGGCGCAACGGCAAGACGGCGAGCGTGCTCGACCTCGACGGAGTTGCGTCAGGCGCGATCGCGAAAGTCGCGAACGACCCGCTGCAGCAGCGGCACGTAATCGCGGAACGTCCGTGTCTTCATGTTGGCGATCTTGCCGCTCTCATCCCAGATGCGGACCCGGACCGCTTCCTCATGGAAGGGGTTCTTGCGGAACTCGGCCACCTCGTCCGCGCTCATCGGCCCGCCCTGCAACGACAGCGTATGCACCGAAGCCTGCGAAAGCTTGCCGAAATAGCTCGGGTCGGTGGCGCAGAGATAGCGCTTGGCCGAGACATGCAGCCTGACGCATTCGACGATGACAGGCGGAAAGAACGGCGCCAGCACCTCGCCGCCGGCTTCGTCATGATGCTTGTCCTCGACATCCTCGGGCGAATAGGTGCCAAACTCGCTGGTGTAGTGGCCGATGTCGTGCAGCAGGGCCGCCGCCACCAGCTCGTCCGGTGCGCCGTCCTGCTCGGCGAACCATGCGCCCTGCAGCATGTGCCCCGACATGGTGACGGGCTCACCGAGATAGGATTCGGCACCCCGGCGTTCAAAGATGTCGGCGATGAACTCGACGATGTTGTCCGCGTTCAGGTCCTGGCCGCTCATTCCGCCGCCTCCTTGAACCCGTGTTCGATCGCCGCAAGCGTCGACAGCAGGCCGTCCTTGTCGGCGTAGCAACCCTGCAGCCAGCGCTTGCCGGTGCCGGAAAACGCCTTGCGGGCATGCATGACGCGGGTGTTGTCGACGATGAACGCCTGGCCCGCTTCGAGCTTGAAGGTCACTTCGAAGGATGGATCCTCGATCAGCTCGGCAAACCGGCGATAGGCGGCATAGTAAGCCTCCATGTCGGCGAACGGCACGTCGACCGTCGGCGCCAGCGAACGGTTGTTGAAGCGGATGCAGATCAGCTCGCCGTCGGGCCCGAGCTCGATCATCGGCCGCTTCGCCTGCAGCCGCACGCCGGCCGAGCCGGCATATTCGAACCGCGCCGGGCATGAACTCAACAGCCGAAAGCCTTCGGGGTTCTCAGCCTGCAAGACGGCCGCGACGGCAAACCCGTCGACGACGCTGGACTCGCCACCCTCCACCGTATTTTCGATGCAGGACAGGATCTGCAGCGTCGGCACCGGATCGCGATAGGGATTGTCGGTGTGCGCCTGGAGGCCGAGATTGGTGTAGGCGAGATTGCTGGGATTGACCTCGGCGCGCACTTCGAACCAGCGGCCGTAATTGGTTTCCCTGATATAGCCGAACAGATCGGACACTTTGCAGAGCGCCCCGGATTCGGCCGGCAGGTCGTCCATCACCGCGAAGCCATAGGCTTTCACCGCCGACAGCCATTGCCGCAGGACGTCGCGGTCGCGGCTGGCAGCAGGGTAGCCGGCACGCGGCACGGAACTCTGCATCGTCGCCTTGGTCCAGCGCACGATGTGCTCGCCTGTCCAGCCGGCTTGGCGGGCCGCGTCGCGATCATAGGCATTGGCGCTCAGCCATATCGAGGGAAAGCTCACCGTCTTTCCTTCCGGCACGAAGCTGACCTCGAGGGCGTCGCCCTTGATCGACGCCGCGCCGATCTTCGTCGCGGCTGGAATGTCGAGGATGGTGATGAGCCGCTGGCCGTTGCCGGCGCTGCGCGTCTTGTCGTCCAGCGCATTGTCGCGCAGCCACATGGCGTGAAAGCGGGTGCGCGTCCCGTCCTTCCAGCCAAGTTCGATGGTTCCGCCTTCGTCGCCGATCAGCGCGTGGGTGAGCATGGAGATCCATTCCTGTCCGCTACGCCTGCGGTCCGATCCGCAGGTTTCGATTGCATGTTGACCGCGCGAAAGGCATAACTCAAATTATCCTTTTTTGGCCAATGACCTCAAAGAACTAATGGCTCGAATAATCCCGCCCTTGCCTCCGCTTGACTGGCTGCGCAGTTTCGAGGCCGCGGCGCGGCTGTCGAATTTCACCGCCGCGGCAACCGAGCTTGGCTTGACCCAGGCGGCGGTCAGCCAGCACATCCGGCTTCTCGAACAACGGCTGAAGACGCGCCTGTTCTCCAGGCTAGCACGTGGCGTCGCGCTGGCGCCGGAAGGCGCGGCTTACCTGCCCCACATCCAGTCGGCTTTCGCCACCATCGGCAGCAGCACCGCGGAACTGTTCGAGCCGCGCGCCGTCCAGACCGTGACCGTTCGAGCGCCGATCTCCTGTGCCCTGCTGATGCTCGTCCCGGCCCTGCCCGATCTGGCCAAGGCATTGCCGCGCATTCAGCTCGATCTGGTGACGATCCACCGACCGACCGACTACGACCTGCCGGGTTCGGCGCTCGACATCCGTTTCGGCAACGGATCCTTCCCCGGACGTGACGCCGACAGGCTGACCGCCGAGCGGCTCGTGCCGGTGGCTGCCCCGGCCCTGGCCGGCGACGCCGACTGGACCTCCCTGCCGCTGCTTCTGGTCGCCGGCGCACGCGAGATGTGGGCCGAATGGTTCGCGGCCGCAGGGTTGGCCGGCCACCCCCGGCGATCGCATCGCTTCGACAGTTTCGTTGCCGCCATGGAGGCGGCCAGGGCCGGTGCCGGCGTGCTGCTGGGCTCGCGGCCGCTGGTCGATGCCGCGCTCGACAGCAGGACCCTGGTCAGGCTTTCCGACTTCGAACTCTCCAGCACCTCGGGGCATTTCCTTACCAAGGCGTCGACCGCACGCCTGACCAGCGCCGAACAGGATTTCCATCAGTGGCTGCTGTCGCGCCTCTCCGGCTACGGTCCGACGTGACTGGTTACGAGATTGGTCCGATACGCTTCCAGTAGAGGAGCGTACCGGTCAGTCCGCCATGCGGTTTCAAGGCATAGTCCGGTATCTCGCCTGCCAGCGTGAAACCGAGCTTCTCGTAGAGGTCTGAAGCACCCTCCTCCGTCGCCGTATCGAGAACCAGCAGCGTGCGCCCCTTTTCCACGGCCAGGCTCTCGGCGGCTCGCATCAGGTGCGTTCCCACGCCCCTGCCCCGGTAATCGAAACGGGTCATCAGCTTGGCGATCTCGGCCCGGTGGGGCTGGTTGGGCGGACAGTCGAGCAACAGGGTGACAGTGCCGACCAGGACCTCGCCGTCCCAGGCGCCAAGCACCGCCCTTTCCCCTCTTGCCGCTGCTGCCAGGGATTTCTGCCAGAATGCGCTAGCCGCTTCCGGTGCCAGCGGATGCATGAAACTGACCGATCCACCGGCCGCTACCGTTGCGACCAGCAATCCGGCCAGCATCTCCTGCGTCGCCGCAGCTGGGGTCAGTGTTCCGATCTCGATCGAGTTCATGCGCGTGATGTCCGTGATTGCGATGGCACGACTGAAGCGGTCGTCAGTCGAGATGGCGCACGCGGCGGCGCTTTCGTGCCGCCTTGATGGCGCCAATGCGTTCGGTGTCTTCTTCCCTGAGATGCCGCCCGCGCTCCAATATCTCGAGCGTATATTCCTCATAGGTCAGGCCCAGCCGCTCGGCCTTGTCCATGCGCAGCAGCATGACCTCGCGGCTTGGCGCCTTCCACGCCTTGGCATGGGCGGCCTGCCAGGCAAGGAAGATGTAGGGGTCGCCCTTGCCCCATGGCGGCCCCTTGTACTCGTCAAGAGGCGGCCCCCCATTGTGGGAGCGCTTTGGTCGTCTGGCCATGACTTCAACCCCTGACCAGCGCGACGAGATAGTCGGCGCCGGGTTCCAGGGCGTGGAAGGTGCAGTCCGATGGCGCGCCGAGTGCCAGACAATCGCCGGGGTCGAGCCGGTGCACCACATCGCCCTCGGCGAACTCGAGCCGCCCCGAAATCAGCCATATCTGCTGCTTGATGAAGGCATAGGACGCGGCGGGAAAGCTGACCCTGGCGCCCGCCGGCAACTGAACCCTGATCAGTTCCAGCGGCATGTCCGAGGCGGGCGACAGATGCCGCCTGACATAGCCCGTACCAGGGTCGCGCCACACCGGTTGATCGGCCTCGCGCAGCAGCCCGCCGCCTTGCAATTCGGCGCGCGCGATGAGCGTCGACAGCGTCATGCCGAAGGCCGACGCGATGCGCACCAGGAGGGCCGCCGTCGGGCTGGTTTTGCCGCGCTCTATCGTGCTCAGCATCGCCTTCGACACGGCGGAGCGCCCCGCAAGCTCGGCCAGCGACCAGTCCCGCATGGTCCTTTCGGCGTGTATTCTTCTGCCGATGGTCGAGGAAATATCGTTCGCTATATCATCCATATATCCACTATAGCGAAATGCCGGCGATGGAAAAGAGCCCTCTCGCGACAATTTTCACGGACCCCTTAATCGTCTCTACACCATCCGACCTCATCCAGCCTTAACCCCGTTCCTGTAGGGTCGATGCTCCAGGGGAAATGGGGATTGGTCTGTCCATGTATGTCGAACGCGAAGCCTCCGTTGGAGAACCGACATCGCAGGAGCGTCGCAACGCGGAGCAGAACGACAGGCGCATTCTGGGCAACGTCGTGCAATGCGACGGCGCGCGCGCCACCATCGGCGCCTTTGCGGACGATATTGACGGCGCGGTGACCGGCCTGTGGACAGTCGGCAAGATGATTTCCATCAATCTGGGATCCACGCGAACCGTCGGCCTGGTCTACGGGATCGGCAAGTCGGACCGCGCCTGGAGCAATGAAGGTCAAAACCCGATCGAGGTCAGCATCGAGCTGATCGGCGAAGTCCGCGACGGAGCAGAGCCGGGCGCCAAGCCGATCTTCGATCGCGGCATCACCACCTATCCGCATATCGGCGCCATCGCCCATCGCATCCGCACCCGTGACCTGCAGGCGGTCTATGATCTGGCCGGGCGTCATTCGATCACCATCGGCACACTCTCACAGGACGAGACGATCGCCGCCAACATCGCCATCGACGATACGTTGGCGCGTCACTTCGCCGTGGTCGGCACCACTGGTGTCGGCAAATCCACCGCCGTCTCGTTGCTGCTGCGCAAGTCGATCGCGGCACGGCCGGACCTGCGCATCCTGATCCTCGATCCGCACAACGAGTTCGCCGCGTCGCTGCCCGAATATTGCGTCAGGGTCGATTCCAAGACGCTCGACCTTCCGTTCTGGATGTTCAGACTGGAGGAGTTCGCCGAGGTGCTGTTCCGCGGCCGCGAGACGGTGCCGGAAGAGATCGACGCCTTGCGCGACCTCATCCCCGCCGCCAAGAACCTTTACCGCAACCCGAATTCGGGCAGCTACATCAGGCGCGGCAGCGATGCGCTGACCGCCGATACGCCGGTGCCTTACCGCATCGCCGACCTTATCAAGCAGATCGACGAGCGTATGGGGATGCTCGAAAGCAAGACTGATCGCCCGACGCTGAAATCCCTGAAGACGCGCGTCGAATCGGCGGCGGCCGACCCACGCTACCGCTTCATGTTCAACTCGCGCCTGATCGAGGACACCATCCACGAGACGATCGGCAACCTCTTTCGCGTGCCGCATCATGGTCGCCCGGTGACCTGCTTCGAGATGGCAGGCATGCCGTCCGAAGTGGTCAATTCCGTCTGTTCGGTGCTGGCGCGCCTAGCCTTCGACCTCGCTTTGTGGAGCGAGGGCAAGCTGCAGCTTCTGCTTCTGTGCGAAGAAGCGCACCGCTACATGCCGGCCGATCCGCGTCTCGGCTTTGCGCCGACAAGGCACGCGCTGTCGCGCATCGCCAAAGAAGGCCGCAAATATGGCTGCTATCTCGGCGTCGTCACCCAGCGACCGGGCGAGCTCGACCCGACCATCCTGTCGCAATGTTCGACCTTCTTCGCCATGCGACTTGCCAATGAGCAGGACCAGGCGATCATCCGCTCGGCGATTGCCGACTCCTCGGCCTCGACGCTGGCTTTCCTGTCGTCCATGGGCCAGCGCGAGGCCATTGCCTTTGGCGAAGGCGTGGCGACGACGATGCGACTGAAGTTCGAAAAACTATCCTCGGAATTGATCCCCGGCACCAACAAACGCGAAGAGGCTGAGTCGAAAGCCGGCGAGGATGTCGACCTGGTGGCGATCGTCGAGCGGCTGCGCAACGTGCCGAAATCAACGCAGCAGGCGATGGCCTTCGCCGAAGTCGTCGATTCAAGCCGCCAGGCCGGCGATCCCGACTACCGCAAGCCGCCGGCCACCAGTCGGGTGCAATCGGATGACGATTTCGACATGCGCTACGGCCTCAAGCCCGCGACCTTCGGCCTGCGCCCGCAAAACGACTGAGCCGGCAACGTTACGTCTCCTGCTGACAGTTCCGAGAAGCTTGCGAGAAGCGTTCGGGGCTTCGTTGGCATGCCTGGGCAAATCCCGTCAGGGAATTCTTCAGGCTGAGTCGATTGGTGTCGACTTCAAGAACCGTAGCGGAGCGGACATTTGGTCCGTGAGCACCGGAAGCACAGAAGCCGGCATCAAACGGCCAGCCTCACGAATTCAATGATGGGATTTTAGGCGCAGACGCGGTTGCGGCCTTGCCTCTTCGCCTCGTAAAGCTGGCGGTCGGCGCGGCGATAGAACTCCTCCGCCGTTTCCTTGCGGTCCCAGACAGCCAGACCGACGCTGGTGGTGATCTTGAGCCGGACATTGCCGGAGAGCACCGACATGTTGGCGACCGCCTTGCGGATGCGCTCTGCAAACCTGCCCAGCAGTTCGGCGTCCATGTTGGGCGTGACCACGGCGAATTCCTCGCCGCCCAGCCGCGCCGCCACGTCGTGATAGCGTGTCATATCCTTGAGGCAGCTCGCGACGGCTTTGAGCACCTCGTCACCGACATCATGGCCGTGGGTGTCGTTGACCTGCTTGAAATGGTCGAGGTCGAGGATCATCAGCCCGACGGGCTTTTCGATGCGCCGGAACTCCTCGAGATATTCCTTCAGCGCGTCGTCGAAATAGCGCCGGTTCTGCATGCCGGTCAGGCCGTCGGTCAACGCGGCATGCTCGAGTGTCTCGGAGCGGGCGCTGAGCGATACCGTCATGGCGCGCAGCTTGCCTTCCTCCGTCGCCTGTTTGCGGATCAGCGGATAGATGAAGAAAATGCCGAAGAACAGCGCAGTGGCCAAAAGCACCCCGGTCGCGAACAGCAGCTTGTTCAGATAGATGACCTTGTCCATGCCCGAAGCCGTATGCAGCTCGGTGGCGAAGGATTGCAGCAGTCCATAGGCATGCAGCGTCACCAGGCCGGCGGCCAGGATCACGAAGATAAAGACGAAAAATGCTGATTCCGCCTTATGGAAACGCATCTGCTCCCCAATGGAAAAGTGCCCATTGACCTTATGGCATGGGCGGGCTTACGGAGGGTTAATTTGGACAACCGCAACGGGAACCTTACCTTGCAGATAAACTTTTCAGGTTGCAATGGAAACAGGCGATCAAATCGTGGTTTCCAGATCGTCACCGGGCCGCAATCTTTGCCACTCCGAGCCCAGTTGATGCCTGAACCAGGTCGTTTGCCGCTTGGCATATTGCCTGGTTGCGATCTTGGCGCGCTCGATCGCCTCGGGAAAGCCAATCTCTCCAGCCATCGCGGCCTGCAGTTCGCGAACGCCGATCGCTTTCATCGCCGGCAATTCGGGGTCGAGGCCTAGCGCCGATAGCCGCTTGACCTCGTCCAGCGCCCCCTTGTCCAGCATCTGGTCGAAGCGTTTTTCGATGCGGTCGACCAACGCCGCCCGGTCCGGCTCGATCACGATGAAACGCGCGCTCTGCCTGTCGATGAGCGGCCGGCCGCGCTCCGCCTGCCATTCCCGGATCGAACGGCCCGATGCATCGAGCACCTCCAGTGCCCGCACGATGCGTTGGCTGTCGGTCGGCTTCAGCATCATGGCAGCCGCAGAATCCTCGCGCAGCAGCAGGCTGTGCAGCTTGACGGCGCCCTGCTCCTTCAGCTCATAGCGCCAGCGGTCACGAATCCGCTGCGGAATGTCGGGCATTTCCGAAATGCCTTCGGCAAGCGCACGGAAGTAGAGCCCGGTGCCGCCGACAAAAATAGCAGGCTGTCCGGAGAGCGTACTGTCGTCGATCAGCTTCATCACGTCGCGCAGCCACGCGCCGGTGGAATAGGCTGTGGCCGGGTGGACATGGCCATAGAGAAAATGCGGCGCGCGGGCGAGGTCGGCCGCACCCGGCCGGGCGGTCAGCACGTCGAGCACCGAATAGCCTTGCATGGAATCGGTGTTGACGATGACGGCGCCCTTGCGCTCGGCCAGATCGAGCGCAAGGGCCGACTTGCCGCTGGCGGTCGGCCCGGCTATCAGGATCGCGTCCTTCACGCGGCCTTTGCCCGCCTGTCCGCCGGAATCGTCCATGCCGCTCATCGCCACGCTTGTTTCCCGTCCCGCCGATCGCGCTTTGTCGCTGTCGCTTGCGAATATGGCGTCACGCTCGGTCGGCGCAAGCGCTGTTGTCTGGCTTGCCGACGGGATTGCCTGCGATCTTGCCTTGCCGAAAGAGGCTGACGCCGTCGATATAAGTGCCGCCCTGCGTGCAGCACTCGCCACCGAACCGGTCGACGTGATCGTCCAGCAGGCGGAAACCCGCCGCAAGAAGATCCTCATCGCCGACATGGATTCGACCATGATCGACCAGGAATGCATCGACGAACTGGCCGACGAGATCGGCGTCAAGGATCATGTCGCCGCCATCACCGCGCGATCGATGAATGGAGAGATCGCGTTTGAACCGGCCCTGCGCGAGCGGGTGGCGTTGTTGAAGGGCCTCGACGCCGCCGTGGTCGACCGAATCGTCGCCCATCGCCTGACGCTGGCCGCGGGCGGCGGCGCGCTGGTGCGCACCATGCGGGCCCATGGCGCCTGGACAGCACTGGTGTCTGGCGGGTTCGAGGTGTTCACGACGCGCATCGCGGCCATGCTTGGCTTCCAGGAGAATCGCGCCAATCGCCTGCTCGAAGAGGACGGCCGCTTCACCGGGCTGGTTGGCGAACCGATACTCGGCCGCGCCGCCAAGGCCGATGCGCTAATCGAGATTTCCACACGTCTCGGCTTGACGCCGACTGACGCCATTGCTGTCGGCGACGGCGCCAATGATCTCGACATGATCCGGCTGGCTGGCACCGGTGTCGCCCTCCATGCCAAGCCGACGGTGGCGGCACAGGCAAAGGTTCGCATCGACCATGGCGACTTGACCGCATTGCTCTATGTGCAGGGCTATAGGCAGGAAGAGTTTGTACAATGAAACCAATGCGTACCGAGCGCCTGATCCTGCGCAACTGGGAAGATCGCGATCGCGAACTGTTCCACCGGATCAATTCCGACGAACAGGTCATGGAATTCTTTCCGTTCCGCCGCAACCGCGCGCAGGCGGACGCCAAGATGGACGAGGTCCGCGCCTGGGTCGATGAGGACGGCTATGGCTTCGCCGCGGCCGAGATTGCGGCCACGGGCGAGTGCATCGGCTTTGTCGGGATAACCGGGACAGAAGACATCGACGTCCTCCCCGACGGCACGATCGAGATAGGCTGGCGTCTCGCCCCGGAATTCTGGGGCAAGGGCTACGTCACCGAGGCGGCCGAGGCCTGGCTCGCCTACGGTTTCGAAACGCTCGACCTGGACGACATCGTGTCTTTCGCCGTCTACGAAAACCATCGCTCCACCGCCGTCATGAAACGCCTCGGCATGAGGGTCGACCCGGCTAGCGACTTCGACCATCCCGACGTCCCTGACAGCCACCCGGCGCTCAAGCGGCATGTCCTCTACAGATTGTCGCGCAAGGACTGGCAGGCAAGAAAAAAGGCGGCTCAATAGCCGCCTTTTTTCGTCTCAAAATCAGGGCACTACAAGCCTTTCCTGACTTCAGTCCATCCGGATCGTCACGAACCTGAGCTCGCCGGTCTTCGACGCCAGCATCAGCAGCGCGTTCTTGCGCCCTTGCTCCTTCAAGGCGCCAATCCGGTCCATGACATCTTTGGGCGTGGCGACCGATTCCTGTGCGATCTCGGTGATCACCTCGCCCGGCTGGATGCCGCGTTCGGCGGCAGCCGAATCCTTGGTGACATCGGTGATGACGACGCCGGAGACATCGGCAGCAATACTGAACTTCTTGCGCGTCTCGTCGTTCAGTTCGCCGACGGTCATGCCGAGCACCGAAGCCGTCGAGACCGCCGGAGCCTTGTCGCCCTTGTTCTGGTCGGTGTTGCTGCCGTCCTCGCCGCTGGCAAGCTTTTCGCCATCTTCGAGCCGGCCGAGCGTCACCTTCACGGTCTGCTCGACGCCCTTGCGCACGATCAGCACGTCGACCGCCTTGCCGACCGGGCTTTCGGCGACCACGCGCGGCAGGTCGCGCATTTCATGGATGTCCTTGCCGTCGAACTTAAGGATGACATCGCCGGCCTGGATGGTGCCGTTGTCGACCGGGCCGCCCTTGATGACGCCGGCGACCAGCGCGCCCTTGGCGGTCGCCATGCCGAGGCTTTCGGCAATGTCGTCGGTCACGGGCTGGATGCGCACGCCGAGCCAGCCGCGCCGGGTCTCGCCGAACTGGCGCAATTGGTCAACGACGCCGGAGGCGAGTTGCGAGGGGATGGAGAAGCCGATACCGATCGAACCGCCCGACGGCGAAATGATCGCGGTGTTGATACCGATGACCTCGCCGGCACTGTTGAACAGCGGACCGCCGGAATTGCCGCGGTTGATCGCGGCGTCGGTCTGGATGAAATCGTCATAGGGGCCGGAATTGATGTCGCGGTTGCGGGCCGAAACGATGCCGACCGTCACCGTGCCACCGAGGCCGAACGGATTGCCGATCGCCATGACCCAGTCGCCGACGCGCATCTTGGTGGAATCGCCGAACTTCACCGCCGTCAGCTTGTGGCCCTTCGGGTCGACTTTCAGCACCGCGACATCGGTCTTGGTGTCGGTGCCGACCAGCGTCGCCTTCAAGGTGATGCCGTCGGAGAAATTGACCTCGATGTCGTCGGCATCGGCGATCACGTGGTTGTTGGTGACGACGATGCCTTGCTCCGCGTCGATGACGAAGCCGGAGCCCAGCGACTGCACTTTCTGGCCGCCATTGTCCTTGTCGCCGCCACGGTTCTTGAAGAAGTCGTCGAAGAAATCCTGGAAGGGCGAGCCCTCAGGCAATTGCGGCATCGGCACCGCACCCGGACCTTCCGTACCCTTCACAGTCTGCGAGGTTGAAATGTTGACCACCGCGCCGAGCAGGCCTTGCGCAAGGTCGGCGACCGAAGCAGGCCCGTCGGCGGCAAATGTCGGCGCCACGAAGGACGGCACAGCGACGGAGCTGACGAGAAGGGCTACCGCGCCGGCGATGAACGTCCGCCGCGCTGCGCGCAAAAGGGAATTGGTTGTCATCGAGAAGCCTCCCGGTATTCTTGAAAAGAAAAGCGCTTCGACGAAAACGCCGCGTCGCGCCATGTTGGCAAAAAATACGGCACGTTTGCGGCTATGACTATCGGCAGAGGATAAATCATCCGTTATCCCGGGATCGAAGCTCGTATCACGGGATCGAAGCTCGTATCCCCCGGGATCGAAGCTCGCCGCCCTCACCCGCTTCGCACCAGCCAGACGATGCCGACACCGATGGCATTCGCCGCCAGCCCGGCGATCCGCAACGCATTCTCGGGCAGCGACAGCACTTCAGTGGCGAGTTTCCTGGCAAGGCCGGGAAAGCCGCCATAGACCAGACCTTCTATCACAAGGACAAGGCCCATGGCGGCGAAAAAGTCCTGCACCTGCCGCTACGGGCTGGTGCTGGGCTGTGCCGCCGGCGCGGCAGGTGCCGGCGCCGGAGCGGCTGGTGCCGTCACCGGAGCGGCTGGTGCCGGCGAAACCGGCTTCGCCGGTGCCTCCTTGCCGTCGGGATCGCGGAAGAAGCGGAAGAACTCCGAGTTCGGCGACAGCACCATGGTCGTCCCGGTGTTGTCGAGCGCCTTACCATAGGCGTTCATCGACCGGTAGAAGTCGAAGAAGGCCGGATCGCGCTGATACGCTTCCGCGAAGGTGGCACTGCGCTGGGCTTCGCCCTCGCCTCGCAGGATTTCCGACTCTTTCTGCGCTTCGGCAACGATCTCGACCACTTCGCGATCGGCGCGAGCCGTGATGCGCTGTGCCGCTTCGTTGCCGCGTGCCCTCAGCCGCGCAGCCTCTGCCAGGCGTTCGGCCTTCATGCGGTCGTAAGTCTGTTGCGAGACTTCCGCGGTGAGATCGGTACGGCGGATGCGGACATCCTCGATCTGCAGGCCGAGCGACGTGGCGTCGGGCCGGAGCTGATCGCGGACTTCGCGCATCATCACGGCGCGCTGTTCGGAGAGCGCGGCCTCGAAATCGCGCTGACCGTAGACACGGCGCAAGGCAGCGTCGAGACGCGTCCTGAGCCGGGCTTCGGCCAGTTCGATCTGACCGGACACGGCGGCACGGAAGACGCGCGGATCCGAGATGCGATAGGCGATGAAGGCATCGACCTCATAGAACTTGCCGCCCGACACCTGGACGCGGATGTTGTCGAGGTCGAAGCGCAGTACACGGTTCTCGATCAGTTGCACCGTATCGGCGTCGAAGAACGAGAACGGCGCCTTGAAGTAGATGCCGGGTTCGCTCTTGACGTCGACGATCTCGCCGAACCTGAGGACCAGCGCCTGCTGGCGCGCATTGACCACGAACACCGACGAGTAGAGCAGGAACAGGATGATCGCCGCGGCGACGACGATGATGGGGAGACGATTGGCCATTACTGGTTACCTCCCGTAGCGGCAGCAGGGGCGGCCGGCGCCTTCGGCTGCAATGCCGGCAGCGGCAGATAGGGAACGACCCCTTGCCCGTTGCCCTGCTCGACGATCACCTTGTTCGAATCCTTCAGAACTCTCTCCATGGTTTCCAGATAGAGGCGCTTGCGTGTCACATCCGGCGCCTTGGCATATTCGTCATAGACGGAGATGAAGCGCTGCGCCTCACCTTCGGCTTCCTGCACGACCCGGTTCTTGTAGGCGGCCGCGTCTTCGCGAACCTGTGCGGCCTCGCCGCGCGCCTGGCCGAGCTTCTGGTTGGAGTACTGGTTGGCCTGCTCGACGAACTTGTCCTCGTCCTGCTCGGCACGCTGCACCTCGTCGAACGCATCGGCCACCTCGCGTGGCGGTGCTGCATCCTCGATCGAGACCGCATTGACGTTGAGGCCGGCCTTGTAGCCATCCAGAGTGGTCTGGATGATCTCGCGAACCGAGGCGGCGATGCCCTGGCGGTCATCGCGGAAGATGTCCTGCGCCGGCCGGCGGCCGACGGCTTCGCGCATGGCGCTTTCGGCAACCTGCCGCAGCATGCCGTCGGGATCGGAGACGTCGAACAGATAGGCCCGGGGGTCGGAGACCTGATAGGCTACCGAGAATTGGACATTGACGATGTTCTGGTCGCCCGAAAGCATCAGGCCGTTGCCGCTGGTGTTGCCGCCGCCAATGTCGACGAGCTGTTCAGAAATCTTCGCCGTCTCGACGGTTTCGAGCGGCCACCAATGGAAATGCAGGCCGGGTTGCGACAGTTCGGCCTTCGGCTTGCCAAAGCGCAGTTCAACCGCGACCTCATCGGGCTGCACGGTGTAAACCGCCTGGAACGCCCACAGCACCACTAATGCTGCCGCGATCAGCGCGAAAATAGCCGGGCTTGCGCCACCGCCACCCGGCAGTGCGCGCCGTAGCCTGTCCTGGCCGCGGCGGATGATGTCTTCGAGATCGGGAGGTGAGCCCTGCGGGCCGCTCGGTCCCTTTGGTCCCTGCCCCCAGGGTCCCTGATTGTTGCCGCCGCCGCCCCATGGGCCGCCGCCGCCGCTTTTATCGTTCCAGGGCATGAATGTCCTTTCGCATGGAATTCCCTCAAGCGCCGGTATTATAGCGCGAAATCCAGTATCGTTCTTCTATAGGGACGCCACGAGACGCTTTCAACGCGATGCGTTGCCGACTTCGTCCGATTTGGCCCGGTCGCGACCCTTTGTCGTCTTTCAATGCACGTCGCGACGGCGCTCGTAACCCGAATAGCGCGTCGCGTGGCTGTCCTTTTCCCCCGCCGGAATCTCCTGTGAGCTGACCATACGCCAGGAATTGGGATCGATCGGCGGGAAATGCGCATCGCCGTCGACCGCTGCCAGCACATGGGTGACGTGCAGCCGGTCGGCCAGCGGCAGCGCCTGGGCGTAGATTTCACCGCCACCGATGACGCAGACCTCGTCCACACCGACCATGCAGCGCCCGCGCACCGTCGCCAGCTGGATCGCGGCCGCGAGCGAATGCGCGACCTCGATGCCCTCGGCGCGCCAGGCCTTGTCGCGGGTGACCACGATGTTCAGCCTGCCCGGCAGTGGCCGACCGATGCCTTCGTACGTCTTGCGGCCCATGATGATCGGCTTGCCCATCGTGTCGGCCTTGAAGCGCTTGAGATCGGTCGACAGGCGCCAGGGCAGCCCGCCATCCCGCCCGATCACGCCGTTCTCGGCAATGGCAACATAAATCGCGACATGCATCAGTTGGCATCCCCGCCATTGCTGTCCGTCGGATCGAGAAGCAGGATGTCGATGTCGTGCTCGGGATAGAAATCGTCTGCCGTCATCTCGAACGTCGTCGGCCCGACCTTTTTGACATTGTCGCCGCAGAACGAGACCAGCGCTTTCGGATTGACCTTGTCGACGGTCAGCTTGAACTTGCCGATGGTGCCCGCCGCCCAGTTGCCGCCGGTGGTCAGGATATAAGCGATGCGGCTTTCGTTGTACTGGGGATAGCCGTCTGGACCATCCTTCGCCGCCTTGCGCACCGCGTTCTCGAAGGTATCGTCCATGCAGTAACGGGTCTTGTAGCTGGCGTATTGGCCCTGGAACTTGCCGTCGAAGAAAAAGCTGACCGAAGACGTGCCGCCGACGCTCGGCTTGTAACGGTGCGAGACATGAACGTCCTTGTTGGCCGGAAAGGTCGAGCGCCACCAGTAGGTCGACCGCAATTGCCAGAACGGCGCGTAGTTGGGTTTCGCGCCGGGGCTGTCGTCAATCGTGTCCTCGATGATGATGCCGCGGTTGACCCAATCGTCGGCCACCGCTTGCGGCAGCTTTGCCAATGCGGCCTTCGCCTCGTCGCCGAACGGGTTGAACGGCACATTCTGAGCCTTCAGATCGGCACCGATGTCGATGCCGAGCGCGAACACCTTCTGCTCGAGCTGGGGGTTGGCGGCGACACCGTCGATCGTCACCTCGAAGCCGAGAAAATTGTCGCTCTGATTTTCAGGAATCGCCGGCATCTCCTCGGGATCGCCCGAAATGTCGGGCATCGGGAAAGCGACGATCGCGTCGACATCCTTGTCGGTGTTGTTGTGGAAGACGTAGTCGACCGTCACCTTTTGCGGCGAGATGAAGAGGTCCTCGCTTTGCATCGACACGGCATCGCTGCGCGACAGGATCAGGCCGCCGGTGCCGAGCTCGGCAACCGAATCATTGGCGAATGCAGGCGCGGCTGAAAGCGCCAGCACGGCGGTCAGGACGTATCGCAACATGGAAGCCCCCTCGGCTAGAATGCCTACACGACCCTAGCCGTTTCAATGTGGCGTTTCAAAGCCCTTCCGCATCCGCGGGCGCGCCATGACGCTCTGGACTAACAGGTTTCGATCGGGCAGGAGATCGTTCCATGCGCAAGCTTCTCGTCATCGGCATCGGCGCCGGCAATCCAGACCACATGACCGTTCAGGCCATAAACGGCCTCAACCGCGCCGACGTGCTGTTCATTCCCGACAAGGGCACGAAGAAGAACGACCTTGCCGACCTGCGCCGCCAGATCTGCGATCGCTTCGTCACCAACTCGAAGTCGCGCCGCGTCGAATTCGACGTGCCGGTGCGCGCCGAGCCGGCGCCCTCTTACCGCTCGACGGTTGACGACTGGCACGAGGCCATTGCCGCCATCTACGAAGCCCTGATCCGCGACGAGATTGCGCAGGATGGCTGCGGCGCCTTTCTGATCTGGGGCGATCCCTCGCTCTACGACAGCGCGCTGCGCATCCTCGAGCGCGTGCGCCTGAGAGGCAATGTCGCGTTCGAACTGGAGGTCATTCCAGGCATCACCGCTATCCAGGCGCTTGCCGCCAGCCACAAAATGGCGCTGAACCGCATCGGCGATTCCGTCCTCGTCACCACCGGCCGCCGCCTCTCCCAGGAGGGCCTGGCCGACAATGCCGGCAGCACCGTCGTCATGCTGGACGGAAAATGCGCGTTCAACACGCTTGCCGACAAGGATGTCGCTATCCATTGGGGCGCCTATCTCGGTACCCCGGACGAGATTATTCTCTCGGGCCGGATCGGTGATATCGGCCCGGAGATCGAAAGGGTCCGCGAGGAAGCCCGTCTGCAAAAGGGCTGGATCATGGATACGTATCTGCTGCGCAAGCCTGGCGAGCCGCAGGACGATCGGTAATTTTCAGGAACCGAAGGTCCAAACCTAACGACCTACGCCTGCCGTCGTTTCAAAATTGCGCAGAATTCAAAGTTGTTGTGCGGCGTGGCATAGACTTGCTCGACATCCAGCCCGATGAGACCGAGATTGGAAAGTGCCTGTATGCCGTCGCGGAAGCTTTGCGGTGTAAATTGCCACGCGTGAACATCGACGTATGCCCCGCCGGAATTGTCATATTCGCTCATGGCCACGGAGACGGCAGCAATATTCTGCCGATAAACCGGCAGCCCATGATCTCCGGCCCAATGACGGGCAGCGTCATTGTGCGTGATCAGGGCTCTGTGTTCGATGATGCTCTTTACGCAGTGAACGCTGTTGCCCCGAGCGTTGATGAAATCTGCAATTGAGCTCTCTGGAATGAAGTGATCGAAGCAATAACGCTTGTCCGGTACAATCAGGAGGTATCTGCCTGTCGGCACGAGAATCCTCTCGACCTGTCTCAGATGGTGGATCAGATCCGGTTGATGCTCGATGCAGTGACTGCTCAGGCAGAAGTCAAACGTCTCGGCGACGATACCCAAATCGCCGGTGCTGGAGACATAGTCGATATCCACAGGGGCGGTGGAGTATGGGTAGCCGACCGCATCCGCCCTCTTGATCAGGCCCTGCTTGTCCAAGACGTCGAGATATCTGACGTTTGGACCCCGAAGCGTTGGGTTGGTGAAAGGCCCGATCTCAAGGGCTGATCTGCGTCCGACAAGGGCAGTCAGGTCGTTTCGGTGAAACTCTGTGGGGCCGGCGTCCATTCGAATTAGCCCGCGCCTGAGCAGCGGCAGCAGTCTTCTCAACAGGGGAAGCGAGGCAAGCCGCGCCCGCATTGCGCGAGGCAATAGCCGCCAGACATTCGTTAGCCGATGCAGTACCCTCATCGCGCAGCACCTCGTCGTGTTGAGTTGTTGCTAGTGCTGCGCTGCTTCCAAGATCATGGCCTCAGTTTCCTCGATGTATCGAGTGCTCAGGGGGCCGATCTGCTGTGCATCAACGTGTCGTCTAACCAAGAGGTGCCAATTCTAACCAAGAATCCGGAGCCGGACAACTGGCCCACGAGGGCACAAAGCAACCGTTGCGATGATGTTGTTGGCACCGCCCTGTCGGCCTCTGGTTGGCGCGGTGAACTGCGCCAGGGCGTGCCATCTTCCGCTCGGCACCTTTCATCCGGCATCGATTTCAGCCTGCAACGCCTCCATGTGCGTCGCAGCCGCAACCGCCGCCGCGCGCTCGATGGCACGGAAGCGGCTGACAACCGCAAGACCCACCGCCGTCAGTTGCGCGCCGCCGCCCTTGCGGCCACCGGTCTGCGCCGCGACCAGCGGCTTGCCGAACACCCGGTTCATGTCTTCGACCAGGTCCCAGGCATGCTTGTAGGACATTTCCATGCCACGCGCCGCGGCAGAGATCGACCCGAAGGCGGCGATCTGCTCCAGAAGCTCGATCTTGCCCGGTCCGATGCGCCCGTCGGGGTCGAGATTTATCCGTAAGCTCAACGACGGCATTTTGGCTCCTCCGCGGTCACGCCCGATCCCATACTAAAAGCTCTTCCGCGATACCGCTATTCCAAAAAAACATAGCGATGGTCAGCCATCCGCTTCGACGGACAGGCCGGCGCCGGTGTTTGCCCGGTCGAAACTCACCGTCTTGACCACCGCGAAAACCTTGCCGCCGAGCCGAAGCTTCAGCCCCTGCCGCGACTGCTCGGTGATGCGGGCAAGCACGGTTGCGCCGTTGCAGTCGATGCCGACCTCGACTGTCGCGCCCTCGCCCGGACTGATGGCGACAATGGTGCCCGACAGAATGTTGAGCGCGCTGAGGCCTGTCGGTTTCTGCGTTGCGATCATCACGTCGCGGGCGCGGATGCGGACGCGCACACGCGCCCCTGTCTTCATCGCCAGCAGCGGCACCCGGATCTCGCCGGCGGTCGAGCCGAGCACGGTCATGCCGAAAACCTCGTCATGGTGCAGCACCTTCGTGTCCAGCACGGCGCCGCCCTCGGCGCGCTCCTCCGCCGGCAGCAGGTCGAGCCTTTGCATCACCGCCTCTGTCGGTCCGCTGGCGATGACATGGCCTTGCGCCAGCGTCACCACGTCGCTGGCCAGCCGAGCCACCTCGGCAACCGAATGGCTGACATAGACGATCGGGATTTTCGTCTCGTCGCGCAGCCGCTCGATATAGGGCAGGATCTCGGCCTTGCGCGCCTCGTCGAGCGAGGCCAGCGGTTCGTCCATGAGCAGCAATCTGGGGCTGGCCAGCAACGCCCGGCCGATCGCCACGCGCTGCTTCTCGCCGCCCGAGAGCCTTGCCGGTCGCCTGTCCAGCAGCGGGCCGATGCCGAGCAATTCGACAACGGCATCCATCTCGGCGTAGCGCTCCGTTGCCGGCGTGAACCAGCGGCCATAGCGCAAATTGCTGGCCACGCTCATATGCGGAAACAGGCGCGCATCCTGAAACACCATGCCGATGCGGCGCTTGTGCTTTGGCACGAAAATGTCATCGCCCGTATCGACCAGCACGCGGCCATCGACCTCGATGCGCCCTTTGTCGGGCCGGATCAGCCCGGCGATCATATCGATCAGCGTCGTCTTGCCAGACCCGGAAGGTCCGAACAACGCCGTCAGCCGCCCGGCGCTCTCAAAGCGAACATCGAGGCTGAAATCGCCGAGGCGATGGCTGATGTCGACGAGGACGGTCATTCAATGTCCATCCGCCGTCCGACACGCCGTGCCAACACCTCCGAAGCGACCAGTGCGGCCATCGAGATGACAATGGAGATCAGCGTCAGCCTGAGCGCGCCTTCATCACCGCCCGGCACTTGCGTGAAGGTGTAGATCGCCGACGGCAGTGTCTGCGTCTCGTTGGGGATGTTGGACACGAAGGTGATGGTCGCGCCGAACTCGCCCATCGCCTTGGCAAAAGCCAGGATGGCTCCGGCGATCAATCCGGGCAGGATCAACGGCAGCGTGATGGTGGCGAACACCCAGTAGGGATTTGCGCCGAGCGTTCCCGCCGCCGCTTCCATCTTGCGGTCAACCGCCTCGATCGATAGCCGGATCGCGCGCACCATCAGGGGAAAGCCCATGACGCCGCAAGCGAGCGCCGCACCCGTCCAGCGAAACGAGAAGACGATGCCGAAATGCTCGGCCAGGAAAGCGCCGGCCGGCCCTCGCTTGCCGAAGGTCAGCAGCAGCAGATAGCCCGTCACCACCGGCGGCAGAATCAGCGGCAGATGGACCAGGCCATTGAGCAGCGTCTTGCCCCAGAATTGTCCTCGGGCAAGCAGCAGCGCGATCAATATGCCCGGCGGCAGGCTGGCGAGCATCGCCACCGTCGCCACCTTGATCGACAGCCGGACCGCATTCCATTCGTCGGGAGTGAGGTCCAGCAGCCAGTTCATGCGTTGGTTTCGTACCTCAATTGCTCGGCGTCAGGACAGTAAATCCCTGCTCCTTGAACAGCGCACCAGCCTTGCCCGACTGCAGGCATTTCAGGAAAGCCGGCGTATCCTTGTCCTTCGAATCGGCGGTCTGGGCAACCGGATAGATGATCGGCGGATGCGAATCCTCCGGGAAGGTGCCGACCACCTTGACGCCCTTCTCGGCGTGCGCGTCGGTGGCGTAGACGATGCCGAGGGCGGCTTCGCCGGTCGAAACCAGCTTCAGCGCCGCGCGCACATTCTCGGCCTGCGCCACCTTGCCTTCGACCGACGACCAGACACCAAGCGATTCAAGCGCGGCCTTGCCGTATTTGCCGGCCGGCACAGCCTTGAAGTCGCCCATGGCCAGCTTGCCGTCGCCAATCAGCTTGGCAAGGTCAAAACCCATCTCGATCTTGGTTTCAACCGTCGAGTCCTTCGGAGCCACCAGCACGATCTCGTTGCCGAGCAGCTTCACTTCGGTGTCCGGCTTGGTCAGCTTCTTGTCGGAGAGATACTTCATCCAGTCGAGGTCGGCCGAAATGAAGACGTCGGCAGGTGCGCCGCCCTCGATCTGCTTGGCCAGCGCCGAACTTGCGGCGTAGGAGACGGTCGCGGCTCCGCCGACATCGGCCTCGCATGCCTTGTTCACCGCATCGAGCGCGTCCTTGAGGCTGGCCGCGGCAAACACCACCACCTTGTCTTCCGCATGCGCGGCCGGCACTGCCGCCATCAGCGTCGCGGCAAAACCGCCAATGGCGATCGCTCTCAATCCGAAACCTTTGCGCGTCATGGAAAACTCCCCTGGGTTTGAAATCCGATCGGCTCGAAGCCTGCCAACCGATATATCCGCATGAATATAACAAGGGAAGGCCCGGTACCCCTGTGCGACATCGATTGTTCTGGTAAGACGGGCAAAGAAGCCCTGGAAAGGAAACTCCGATGAAGATCAGCGCCCGCAATATCCTCAAGGGAACGATCACCGAGATCGTCAAGGGAGCCACCACTTCGCATGTCAGGATCGACATTGGCGGCGCCGTCGTCACCGCCTCGATCACCAACGAGGCCGTCGCCGATCTCAATCTCGAAAAGGGCAAGCAGGCCTATGCCGTGATCAAGGCTTCGGACGTGATGGTCGGCATCGACTGATCGGTGCCCGATTTCGAGGGTGAGCCGATCGGCGGGGCTTAGACCGCGATCGGCGCCTTGATCGACGCGTCAGCGACGTAGTTTTCCAGCCGGAAATCCTCGAAGCGGAAGGCGAACAGGTCCTTCACCTCCGGATTGATCCACATCGTCGGCAGCGCCCTTGGCGTGCGCCGCAACTGTTCGCGCGCCTGCTCGAAATGGTTCGAGTAGAGATGCGCGTCCCCGAGCGTGTGGACGAAATCGCCCGGCTTCAGCCCGGTCACCTGCGCCACCATCAAAGTCAACAGCGCGTAGGAAGCGATGTTGAACGGCACGCCGAGGAAGATGTCGGCGGAGCGCTGGTAGAGCTGGCAGGAAAGCCGGCCCTCGGAAACATAGAACTGGAACAGGCAGTGGCATGGCGGCAGCGCCATGGCTTCCACCTCGGCCGGATTCCAGGCTGAAACGATCAGTCGCCGCGACTGAGGATTGCGGCGTATCTCTTTCAAAAGATTTGCTATCTGGTCGATGGAACCGCCATGGCCATCCGGCCACGAGCGCCATTGCTTGCCGTAGACCGGGCCGAGATCACCATTCTCGTCAGCCCATTCGTCCCAGATCGAAACGCCATGGTCGGTGAGGTATTTGATGTTGGTGTCGCCGGCCAGGAACCACAGCAGCTCATGGATGATCGACTTCAAATGCAGCTTCTTGGTGGTGGTGACGGGAAACCCACGCGCCAGGTCGAAACGCATCTGGTAGCCAAACACGGAGCGCGTGCCGGTACCGGTGCGATCGCCGCGATCGGCACCGTTGTCCAGCACATGTTGCAAGAGGTCGAGATATTGGCGCATCGGTTCCAGCTTGATTCGAGATTTCACCAATCATAGCGCATGTGTGAACTGACGCCACGCTTGTCTGAAGTCTTCCCCGGCGGAGAGACCTTTTTCAGAATTCGCTCTGGCGAGTCGAATAGCGTGGTTTTCGAGAACCGGAGCGGAGCGTACTGAAGTACGTGAGCACCGGAAGCGCAGAAAACTGCGCTAGTCGGCCGCCAGAGTAGAATTATCAAAAGGTCTCAGAGGGAGCCGAGTTTGCCCAGGTCCTTTGCGACCAGGTAATAGAAAGTCACCCGGTTCTTGGTGTTGTCGGCGGCCATCGCCTTGCAGACCTTTTCGATCGACGCGTCAGCCTTCTTGTCGTCTGATATGCCAAGCTTCTTCGACACCCAGCCGGCCTTGACGCGGTCGAGTTCCTTCGGGTCGGTGCAGGACACCAGCGAGGAATCGCGGTTCCTGAGCGCAATGCCCAGGTGCTTCACGATCTTGTCGACCACGTCGGCGCTTGCCGCGGCGTCGTATTTCTTCACGTCTGCAAGATAGTCGGCCATCGAAATTCCCCTCGTCGGCGCCACGGATCCGATCGATGAGGGTTGTGGCGCGCTGCTGCAACCTGTGCGCTAGGTCGGTAACTCCTCACCATCGCAAAGCTTCGGTTGAGACAGCGCCCAAGTCAACCCTTGGCGATATGGTTTTGGTGTGGGGACAAAGTGCCATTGCGGCCTTTCATTTTCCGCGATCGGCCCCTATATTCGTTTTGTCGGCTTGACCGACTATGGCGATAAATGGGCGATGAAATAAGCCGTTCGGACCCGGGGGCGGTACCCGGCGCCTCCACCAAAAGCCGCTGTTGAGAACAGGGCGGTTTTTGCTGGGGGCGAAATAGGATCGACGAAGGTGTAAAGATCGTACTTTTGCCCGGCATTGTACCACCGTCATCGGGCTAAACCTGTAGTTGCAAATGACAACTATGCGGAAGCACGTCTCGCCGCGTAAGCGGTGCGATAGCTTCAATTCAAGCCCTAGAGGTTCGCACTTCTAGGCGGGGTTCGGAGGTACCTGGCAACAGAAACCTCCACTTCTCCCCTCCTTCAATACGCCTCACGCGCAACGACAGCTTCGGCTGATCAGGCCTTTTGCACCTCCCATGGCCGCGAAGGGCGCAGCACCGCGTGCCCCTTCTCCATGGACAAAAGATGCAAAACGATTCCGATCGATTCTTCGTGCTGACCGGTGGTCCGGGCTCCGGCAAGACTACCCTGATCGAAGCCTTGCGCCGGGCAGGCTTTGCCACCTCGGTCGAAGCCGGCCGCAGCATCATCCGCGACCAGTCCGCCACAGGCGGGACTGCCCTGCCCTGGCACGATCGCGCGCTGTTCGCCGAGCTGATGCTGTTGTGGGAGATGCGCTCCTATCAGGTCGCGTGCGACCAGATAGGCCCGGTCTTTTTCGATCGCGGCGTGCCGGACACGCTTGGTTATATGCGCCTGACGGGCCTGCCCGTTCCCGAGCACGTCATGCATGCCGCCCAATGCTTCCGCTACGCCAGTCGCGTCTTCATTGCCCCGCCATGGCCTGACATCTTCACGCAGGATGCCGAAAGAAAGCAGACGCTCGACGAGGCCGAGCGCACCTATCATTCGCTGGTCAATACCTACGCCGAACTAGGCTATGAACTGGCCCCGCTGCCTTTGGCGCCGGTCGAGGCGCGGCTGCACTTCTTGCTGGCCGAGGCAGGATTGAGATAAAAAGGCCGGGCAAGCCGGGCCTTTTTTCATCAATTGCGATCGCTTATTCCGCAGGTGCCTCGACGGGTTCGCGCGCACGGCCGAGCGTGAACTTGGCCAGCGTGAAGGAGATCACCGCGCAGAGCGTGATGCCGGCCACCATCGGCAGCGGCGTACCGTCGAAGAACACCCCGGCGACGCCCATGGCGACCGCACCGATGGCGAAGTGCAGCGTGCCCATCAATGCCGAAGCCGTGCCGGCGATCTCGCCATGCTCTTCCATGGCCAGCACCGAGGTGGTCGGGATGACCAGGCCGAGGAAGCCGTAGCCGACGAACAGCAGCGCTGCCATCACGTCGAGCCGGTCGATACCTGTCGCCATCATCGCGAACAGCACCACCATCGTCGTCGCGTAGCCAGTCACCGCGACACGCACCACGCGCCGTAGCCCGAAGCGCTCGGCCAGCAGACCCGTCAGCTGCGACATGCCGATGAAGGCGACCGCATTGATCGAGAAGAACACGCTGTAGACCGAAGGTGAAAGCCCGTAATGGTCGATCAGGATGAACGACGAGCTCGACAGATAGACGAAGAAACTCGCAATGCCGAAACCGGCGATGGCCACCAGACCGAGGAAGTTGCGGTCGCCCATCAGGAAGCGGTAGCCGGAAAGCGCGGTTGCAAATGAGGAACCGGCGCGGTCTTCCACCGGCCGCGTCTCCTTGAGCGAGGTCGCCAACAGGATGGTGGCAAGCACTGCTGCACCCGTCACCGTCCAGAACACCGCACGCCAGCCGAAATTCTCGATGATCTGGCTGCCGGTCAGCGGCGCCAGGATCGGGGACACCGAAAACACCAGCATCAGCAGCGACATCAGCTTGGCAGCCTCATTGCCGGTGTGCAGGTCACGCACGATGGCGCGTGGAATGGCCATGCCGGCGCTGGCGCCAAGGCCCTGCAGGAAGCGGAAAGCGATCAGCCATTCGATGGTCGGCGCCATTGCCGAGCCGATGCCGCCGATCATGAACAGCGCAAGGCCGCCATAGAGCGGCAGCTTGCGGCCGACCATGTCGGAGATCGGCCCAACGACGATTTGGCCAAAACCCATCGACAGGAAGAAGATCAACAGGCTCATCTGCACGGCGGCGGTGCCGGCGTGCAGATCCGCGCCGATCGAAGGCAGCGCGGGAAGATACATGTCGATGGCGAACGGGCCGATGGCGGACAACAAGCCGAGCACGACCGCAATGCGGAGGAATTTGGGACTCATGATAAAGGCTTCTTTCGAATCTGGTTGCCGCCGCGGGCCGGCGGGTAACCCAAGGACGTTCCATCCCCTGAAATTCCGACTCTCCAAGAGCGAATTCTCTTCGCCTCTCCGGAGCCAAATCTCTTCGTATTGTGTCCACAAATTTAGACACTCTTGTCTAATTCGTCAATCACCTCTATATACATTTCTATGAAGCTGCACGTTTCTCCTGACACTTTCCCGCCACGCGGCCATGAGGCCAAGCGCATATCGATCGTCGACGCCGCCGCTGGAGTCTTCTGTCGCGAAGGTTATGCCGGCGCCAACATCGACCTGATCGCGGTCGAGGCCGGAGTCTCACGCCAGACCGTCTATAACCATCATGGCGATAAGGAAAAATTGTTCGTCGCCGTGGTGCGCGATCTGACCGAGCGCTGCAATACCGGCATTTTCGCCACCATCGCCACCTTCCCCGATCAGCCCAAGGACCTTGAGGCCGATCTGATCGGCTTTGCCGTGCGCCTGAACCAGAACTGCATCTGCAACCGCGACGGAAAATTCCTGCGCAAGCTGATCCAGACCGAAGGCGAGCGCTATCCCGAACTGTTTGCCGAGTGGCTCGAGCAGGGCCCAGGCCGGACATGGCCGGCCATCGCCGCCCGCTTTGCGAGGCTGGCTTATGGCGGTTACCTCGCGATCGAGGACCCCGATGTGGCGGCGCGTCAGTTTCTCGGCCTCGTCAACGCCGAGCTGCAAACGACCTTCATGCTCGGCGGCACGCCGCGCGAGGACGAGGTGCTCCTGTCAGCGACCAATGGCGTGCGCACCTTCCTGCGTGCCTTTGGCAAGCGCCGGTCCGTCACATCGGTTGAAAAGCAGGCCGCGCTGGCCAGCGCCTGAGCGATCAAATCGTCGGCAATAGTCCTCGTCTCGATGCGGAGGTGATCTATATGCGGTTTACGCCGCGCTCAAGCTTGATTACAGCTATGCGGACGATTCAACGGAACCCGACCGCCACATGGCCGACGACCACATCCGCTACGACATTCTCGCCCAGGAGGCGTTGCGCGGCGTCATGCGCAAGGTCCTGGCCGAAGTCGCGCGCACCGGCCTCCCCGGCAACCACCACTTCTTCATCACATTCCTGACCGGCGCGCCGGGCGTGCGCGTGTCGTCGCGGCTGCGCGAGCGCTATCCCGAGCAGATGACGATCGTCATCCAGTTCCAGTATTGGGACCTGAAGGTGACCGACACCGGCTTCGAGGTCGGCCTGTCCTTCTCCGACGTGCCGGAGAAACTCGAAATCCCCTTCTCGGCCGTACGCGGCTTCTATGATCCTTCGGTCAATTTCGAACTCGAATTCGACGTCAAGACGGACGGTGTCGCAGCCGAGGAACTAGCCGCTGAAGCCTCGCCAGAGCCACTGACCATCGTCTCCGAGAAAAAGCCGAAGGCCGAGAAGAAGGCCGCCGCCGCCGAGCCGGAGAAGAAGCCCGCTGCTGCCGACGCCGCCACTAAGGGCGCCGAAGTGGTCTCGCTCGACGCCTTCCGCAAGAAATAGTCCACGCTTCGCGCCATGGCCGACATCGTCAACCTCCGCCAAGCCCGCAAGCAGAAGGCGCGGGACGAGAAACTGCGCGTCGCCGAACAGAACCGGGCGCTGCACGGTCGTTCCAAGGCCGAAAAGGAACGCGACCGCATGATCGCCGACAAGAGCGACAAATTCGTCGCTGGCCACCGTCGCGAACCCTTTTGCGACAAAGACAACCAGAGCTTCGCCCCGAAAAGCGCGCAGCGGCTTTCGGATGAATCAGATGCTTAGAGCAAAATGAGCACTCCGCCGTGAGCGCCGTGGAAAAGCGCTCGGTGACCATTCGCGGTCACCGCACCAGCTATTCGCTGGAAAAGCCCTTCTATGACGATCTCGTCGCGATCGCAGCGATCAGGAAGCTGACGCTCGCCGCTCTTGTCGCCGAAGTCGACGAGACGCGGCCCCGCGACACCAACCTGTCTTCGGCTCTCCGGCTCTTTGTCCTGCAGTGGGCAAAGCGCGGCGCCGGCTAAATCTTTGACTTTACGCACTTCCGGACGGAAAACCGCTACACACTTTTCCTGGAATTGCTGCTAGAGCGGTTCACCGTTTCCCAGAAACGGCGAACCGCTCTAACTCGTTGTTTTGACGCAATTCCGGACGGAAAACCGTCTCACACTTTTCCTGGAATTGCTCTAGAGGCTCTCGACCACGTCCGCCTTTTTCCTGCGTCTGATACCGAAGGCAAGCAGGGTCGAGCGATCGCGTTCCTCGGCCTGTTTCCTCGACCGCACGCGCATCAGATCCTTCCAGCCGACATAACCGACCAGCTGCAGGCCCTCACGGGTGACGACGGGCAGATGGGACACGTTGGCCAGCAGCAGCTTGTCGGAGAGACCCTCCAGATACTCATCTGGATAGGCCAGCGTAATCTTGCTGCCGGCCAGCAGCTCGCCAAGCGTCGTGGTGCGGTGCGTGCCGGCGCGTCTCCAGCGCAGGATTGCCGGCGGATCGATGAGACCAAGCACATGACCGTTCTCGTCGACGACGGGAAAACTCGGATGCCGCGTTTCCGGCGCCGTCAGGAATGCCGCCGCGCCATGCAGCGTCATCGCAGCAGGTACGCTCTCGACCTGAGAGGTCATCACCTCGCGCACCCTGGTCAGGGCGAAGGGATCGACGCGATATTCGCGAACCAGATGGTGTCCCCTTCTGGCGATCTTCTCGGTCAGGATCGAACGCTTCATCAAGAGCACGGTGACGGCATGTGCCGCCGCGCAGGCTGCGATCAGCGGCACCAGCATGTGCGTGTTGCCGGTCAGCTCGACGGCAAAGAAAGTTGCGGTCAACGGTGCCCGCATTGTGCCGCCCATGGTCGCGGCCATCGCCAGCAGCGCCCAGAAGCCCGGATCGGCCGCATTCAGAACGCCGGCGAGCACCGCTCCCATCGCCCCACCCATGATCAGCAGCGGTGCCAGCACGCCCCCGGACGTTCCCGAACCGAGCGCCACCGACCAGATGATGGCCTTCACCACCAGGAGGATGAGTGCCGCGGTGGCGACCGTGCGGCCGTCCAGCATGTCGGTGATGTTGTCATAGCCGACGCCGAGCGCCTGCGGCTCGATCAATCCGCCTATGCCGACCACCAGGCCGCCCAGCATCGGCCACCACATCCAGTGAATGGGCAGCTTCTGGAAGCCGTCCTCGCAGGCATAGACCATCTGCGTCAGCAGCCCCGACAACAGGCCGGCCGCAACGCCGATCGAGACCCAGCCGGCAAGGCCGACAAAGGACACCTCCATGCCGCCCTGAAACGGAAAGATCGGCCCGGGCAGATGCAGCATGGTGCGCTCGACCTCGGCAACGATTGCCGCGACCGCCACGGGAATGAAGCTGCGCGGGGTCCATTCGAAAAGCAGCAGTTCGACCGCCAGCATGATGGCCGCGATCGGTGTGCCGAAGACCGTGGTCATGCCGGCCGCCGCACCTGCCACCAGCAGCGTCTTGCGCTCATTGTCGCTGACCGGCAGCATTTGTGCGATCAGCGAGCCGATCGCGCCGCCCGTCATGATGATCGGGCCCTCGGCGCCGAACGGGCCGCCCGAGCCGATCGAAATCGCCGACGACAGCGGCTTCAGGATCGCAACCTTGGCGTCGAGCCTTGAGCGCCCGAGCAGGATCGCCTCGATGGCCTCTGGAATACCGTGGCCGCGTATCTTCTCGCTGCCGAAGCGCGCCATCACGCCGATGATCAGCGCGCCGATCACCGGGACGACGACAGAGGCATAACCCAACGGCGTGTCCTGCAGCTTCAAATCGGCAAGCGTGAACTGGCCAAAATAGGCAATGTTTGTGGCAAGCCGGATCAGTTTCAAAAGCGCGATGCCGGCAAACAGCCCCGCCGTCGCTACCACCACGGCGATGGCGGCAACGAGCAGCACCCTGGCATCGGTGGTGAAATCCCTGAGATGACCGGGATTGGAGTGATTGGGCTTCATGACGGACTTTGCTTTCTGGCGGCGAGCCGTATCACGCGGCATGGTCGAGGCGGCCAGCCGGCTTTGTCGGCTGGATATGTATCGTAACACGATATAAATATTCAAGCCGGTTTTGCTCGAAATCCGTTTGAGCTTTCCCGGAAAACGAACAAATGTCTGGTATGACGCAGCCACAGAAACCACGCCCCGCCATCAAGCAGTCCGACTACCAGCGGCTGTCCGAATTTCGCTACCTGATCCGCCGCTTCCTCGAATTCAGCCAGATCCAGGCGGAAGACGCCGGCCTGACGCCGCGCCAGCATCAGGCGTTGCTTGCAATCAAGGGATTCCCGGGCGGCGGACCGGTGACGGTTGGCGATCTGGCGGAGCGCCTGCGCATTCGCCATCACAGCGCCGTCGAGTTGGTCAACCGCCTTTGCGAGGCAGGACTGGTGGCAAGGGATCAGGATAAGGATGACCATCGCCGCGTGCTGCTACGGCTGACCGAGCGCGCCGACGATTGCCTGGCCGAGCTGTCGGCAGCACATCTCGACGAGCTGTCACGCATCGAACCCATGCTCAAGCGCCTGCTCGTCCGCGAGTGACGCGCCGGCGTCGTTGCGGCACGGCAGCGAATTATTCCTGGCACCCTGAATCCTTGGGCTTCCCGGGAACGTCTCGACAGGAGTGGGCCGGCAAGGCGAAACACGATCCAAGGAACAACCACGATGAAACGCCACCTGATACGCTACAAAACCAAGCCGGAGCAGGCCGATGAGAACGAGCGGCTGATCAAGGCCGTTTTCCAGGAACTGAGCGATAAATCTCCGGACGGCATCCGCTATATGACATTGCGGGCCGGCGACGGGACCTTTGTCCATCTGGTCGAAACGGAAACTGATGCCCACGCCGACCTCATCACCGGGCTTGCAGCATTCGAGGCCTTTCAGAATGGCATCCGGGACCGTTGCATTGAGCGCCCACAACGTGACGAAATGACCGTCGTAGGCAGCTATCGGATGCTGGGCGAGTAGTCGGGATAGAGGCGCATGAACATACCTGGCGATATCCGCGAGTCGTTCGATCGCCTGTTCGGGGAATTGCGCCCCAAGCTGCACCGCTACTGCGCCCGCATGACCGGCTCGGCCATCGACGGTGAAGACGTGCTGCAGGAAGCCCTGGCCAAGACGTTCGAAGCCCTGCCCAACACCGGCCCGATAGCGAATCCGGAAGGTTGGCTGTTCCGCATCGCCCACAATGCGGCGCTTGATTTCCTGCGCCGTCGCGCCCGTGAAAAGGCCTTTTCCGATGAGGATCCGGACATGATCGTCGACCCGGCCAACCCCACCGTCGATCGTCAGGCCGCGGCCGCCGGCCTGCACACCTTCATGCGCCTTCCCGTCGCGCAGCGAAGCAGTGTCATCATGATGGACGTTCTGGGCTATTCGCTACAGGAGATCAGCGCCATGCTCGACACCAGCATTCCTGCCATCAAGGCAGCGCTGCATCGTGGCCGCGGCCGCCTGCGCCAGCTCGCCGATGAACCCGAGGATCGCCCTTCCCCCAGGCTGAGTGCGTCCGAACGCCTGCTCCTCGACGCCTACATCGATCGCTTCAACGCCCGCGATTTCGACGCGGTGCGCGACATGCTGGCGGACGAGGTGCGGCTGGAACTGGTGGCCAGGGCGCGGCTGAATGGCCGCGGGCAAGTGGGCGCCTACTTCCGCAATTATTCGTCGGTCCAGGATTGGCGTTCCGTGCCGGGCTTCGTCGAAGGCAGGCCGGCAGTCCTTGTCTGCGATCCAAGTGACCCGACGGTGCGGCCTTCCTACTTCGTGCTGCTGGGATGGCAGGCGGGCAGGCTTGCCGCCATTCGCGATTTTCGTCACGCCCGCTACGTTGCGGACAGCGCCGAGATGTCCGTCCTCTGACGCGCAATTGTTCAGCGCCGGCGGCAGTTTCCGCTACTGCAACGACTTCAGCAGATTGTCGATGGTGAACGGATTTGACTTCGGCTTGGCCGGCGGCGGGTTGTCGTTGGCCTCCGGCAGCGGCGCACGCTCCACCTTCGGCGCCTGCTGCGCGGCCTTGCGTTCGGCCTCGAGCCTTGCCTTTTCCTGCGAGGCGATGCGTCCCGCCTCCTCGTCTGCTTGCGCCTTGGCTGCCTCGTCGGCGGCCTGCTGCTGGGCCGCGGCCTCGGCGTCTGCCTGGGCTTTCGCTTCGGCATCGGATTTCGCCTTTGCATCCGCTTCAGCTTGGGCCTGCGCATCTGCTTGGGCCTTTGCCCTGGCGTCGGCCTCGGCTTTCAGCCGCGCCGCTTCCTCCTGTTGGCGCAGTTCCTCGGCCGCCCTGTCGCGTTCGTCCTGCAACGCCGCGTAGTAGCGCACCTCGCGCCGCAGCCGCTGCTTTTCGAGCAGCGCCGCCTGCATCGCCTCGACGCGCTGCTGTTCCCTTTCCAGCGCGCGCTGGGTCAGGAACTGTGCCAGCGGCTCGCTGTCGAACTGCCGTTTCACGGCGCCGAAAGGCCCCTCGGCGGTGAAGTTCACGACCGGCTCGGAGCCGACCAATGCCTCGTCGCCGGGCTGATAGGTGATCGCTCCCTTGGCGGAAACCATGGCTGCGTTGAGGTCCGCCGCAATGTCGGCGGACAAGGTCGCCGCCGGATTCTCCAGGCTGATAGGCGGCACCCGCAGCGTGCCGCCGGCGATCGTGAAGGCGACATCGGTATCTTTGGCGGAAAAACTGCCATCGGCGGCGATCTGCGGCGCGAAGCCGGCGGTCTTGGCCGCATCGATGTCGCGCCCGATCGCATCCGCCTTGGCGAGAAACGCGCTGAACGCATCGGGATTGACGCCGGCCACCTGCAAGCCTTTCAGCGTCGCCGTGCCGGAACCGGACAGCGCGGCCACCATCGCATCGACCGATTTGCCGCTGGTCGACAGCGCCGTCGAGAAATCGCCATTGCCGCTGATGCCGGCATCCGGCAGCGCGGTCGCCAGATCGGCGCCCGTCACCTTCATCTGGCCAGTGAAAAGTCCGGTGCCGTCAGTGTTCTTCAGTTCGAACAGGCCGGTCAGCGCCCCATTGAGGAATTTCGCCTTGAGGTCCGAAACCCGGATGCCTTCCTGGTCGAGCTTGAGCGAAAAGCCGGCGTCATAGGCGGTGGCGAAGGGGCCGACGGCGAGTGCCGCCGTCGTCAGGTCGAGGTCGGCGGTGAACGGCAGGCTGGATTTCTGGCTAAACGGAGCGGCCGGCCAGCCACCCTTCTTATCGCTGAGGAAGGCGGAATCGCCGAACAACGCCACCGCCGTCGGGTCGAGATCGAGTTCGTCGAGCACCAGCGCGCCGGCCAGATGCGGCACGCCGTCCTTGCCGTCGACCCCCTCCTTCACATCGAGATTGATGTCGCCGGACACCGCCGCCTCGTTGAGGGCGCCACTGAGATCGCCCAGCACCAGCAGGCCGTTGCCATAGTCGCCCTGCGCCGTGAACGACGCCGACATGCCGGCCCCCATGCCCGGCAGGCCAATGCCGGTCGTCATCAGCCACGGCTCGATGTCGGCGGCATCGAGGCTGAGCTTGCCTTTGACGGTAGCCCCTTGCGGCGTGTCTGCAACGGTTCCCTCGAAACCGGCCTTGAAGTCGTTGCCGGCGAGGCTGAAAGTCGTCGCCAGACCACCGCCAAGCGTGCCCTTGGCCTGAACGTCCGTGCTCGCCTCACCCAGCATGCCGAGCGGCAGCGCCGGCAGGCCGTAGAGCGCCAGCAGCGCGGTGGCGTCAGGGTTCCTGGCGTTGAAGGTCAGCGTCACCGGCGCTTCGAGCAACTTGTCCGTGGCTCCCTTCCCCGACAGCGACGCCGAAAAGGCCGAGCCGCCGGCCTTGCCTTGGCCGCTCACCGCCAGCCCCGTGGTGCCATCGCCATTGTCGGCGGCACTTGCCACAAGGTCGACGCGCGCATCCTGGAACAGCTCGGGATAGGCCGCCGCACGGCTTGCCAGCCCCTTCAGCACGGTATTGTCGGGATAGTGCTGGGCGGCGACGTCGACCAGCGGCTTGAGATCGACGGCAACCACCGAAGCGTCGAGCTTGCCGGTCGGACTTGCCGGAAAATCCTTGATCCGGCCCGTGGCGCTGATCGAGGCGCCGGCCAACCCGCCCAACGACAGTCGGTCGATTTCAAGCAACCCGTCGCGCAGCCTCAGCGCCGTGTCGACCGTGTCGGCGGTCAGGCCGCCGGCGCTGACCGGCCCGGCCTTGATCTGGAAATCCAGGTCGCGGTCGGCAAAGCGGTTGGCGCCCTTGTCGCTGACGAAGATCGAAGCGAAGGCTGCCAGCCCGTCGACATCGAGCTCACCGCCTTCGAGCCGCATCAGCACCGACGATTTGGCATCGTCAGGCTGGCTGGAATCGATACTGCCGGAAAACTTCGCCTTGCCCAGGATCAATTCGAGATCGCTGAAGGCCTGCCGCTTTTCCGTGAGATCGACCGTGGCCTTGAAACCGGCGGCCGGCAGACGGCGGATCGCCTCGTCGACATCCTTCGACAGCCAGGCGGCAAAGCCTGAAGGTTGCGCCACAGCCAGCAGCAGCGAGCCGGTGAAGCCGAAATGATCCTCGACGCTGAGCATGCCGTTGGCTTCCAGCGTGGTGCGGCCAGGCAGTGTCGCGGCGAGCGATTCCACCAACCAGCCGCCATCGGTCGGCTCGGCGGAAAGATGGACGTCGCGCACCGTGGTATCGCCGGCGACCACCGCCGGCAGCTTGACCTCGACGGTGCCGGGTATGGTTGGCTTCGGCAGCTCGTGCAACGCTTGCTCAAGCGCCGCGATGCGCTGGTCGAGCGTCGCGCCGACGCCGGCCTCGGCGCCCACCGCCTCGTCGAACTGCACCTGCGCGCCACTGGCCTCGATGGCGAAGCTCGGCTTCAGACCGAGATCGACCGAAGCCTTGCCGTCGGCGGTGTACGGGTTGTCGAGCGGACCGGTCTCGAAGCGGAATTCGTCGACACCGAGCTTCTGGTGGTCGAGCGAAAACTTGCCGTTCAGCCGAAAGCCCGGATCGGGCTTGCCAGCACTGACTTTCACCGTCTCGCCGTCGTTGCCGCGCAGCGCGGTGCTGTTCTTGTCGACACCGGAGATCTTGAACTGGCCGGAGTAGACCGCGGCACCTTTGACGATACCGGCATTGCCGTCGGTTTCGATGACCAGCGGATAGGCATCGGGATCGGCCTTCAGCCGAAGCCGCATCTGCCCGGTGCCTTCGGCCTTGCCGGTGGACGCCACGACCGTGGTGCGAAGGCCGTCGAGCCGCAGTGTGCCGTCCATGCGCCATGGCCCGGCCAGCGACTTGGCCGAGATCGTCGAATTGATCTCGGAGATGAGATGGCTGCGTCCGCCGGCGGCATGGCTGAGTTTGATCTGCCCTTCCGTCACCGTCAGCTTCTCGATCGAGATCTGGTTGAGGTCGAAGGGCGAGGACGGCCGCATCGCCCAGTCGACGGTACCGTTGCTGGCAATATCGATGGTCGCTTTCGGCCGCACCAGCCGCATGTCGAAGATCAGCACCTCGCCACGCAGGAAGGGCGCCAGTTCCGCATCCATCGAAAACGTCTCGACGGTCATGGCCGGCTGGCCATTCGGGCCACCGGCGACGGCGACATCGGAGAAGGTCACCGACGGGAACGGCAACAGCCGCGCCGTGGCGTCGCCCCGCACGGTCACCTTGCGGCCGAGAACGGCGCTGGCCTCGCGCTCGAAATCGGCGCGGTAGCCGGTCCAGTCGACAAAATACGGCACCACCAGCGCCGCACACAGCACCAGCACGAACAGGCCACCGAAGATCACGAACAGACGTGCGAGCATCAGCTCCAAACGGGTTGATTGAAATTCTGCCGCACTCTACCTGCATCCGCGTGTCGATAAAGAGGCAATTCATCCAGCGTTGCGTGATGTCTCATCCGCAGGTTGCGTGATGTCTCATCCGCAGTTGCGTGAAGTCGGATGATCTGAAACAAATCCTGGAAAAGCGGAGATTTTTCGGATGTCAGGGAAGAACTGGGACCGCGTGCCGATCGATGCGCAGAGCGTCGATGCTCCACTGTCGTTGTCGGCGGTCTTTCTTGTCGTCACCGTCGCCGGCGAGCAAAGCGCTCTGGCCAAGGTCGCGGCCGTGCTCGGCGGGCTTGACGATCTCGTCAAGACTGTCGGATTCCGTGACCTGTCCAGCCACCTGTCCTGCATTGCCGGCATCGGCCGCGAGTTCTGGGATCGTCTCTCTCCAGACCGGCGGCCGCTGGAGCTGAGATCGTTTGCGCCGATCAAGGGCGCGGTTCATTCGGCGCCGTCGACAGCGGGCGACCTGCTCTTCCACATCCGCTCCGAACGGCCCGACATGTGCTTCGAGTTCGAACGCATTCTGCTCGACAGTCTCGGTGACGGCGTGACGGTCGTCGACGAGGTCTCGGGGTTTCGCTATTTCGATGCGCGTGACCTGCTTGGCTTTGTCGACGGCACGGCCAACCCGACCGGCCTCGATCTGTCCGCCGCGGCGCTCGTCGGCGATGAGGATGCCGCCTTCGCCGGCGGCAGCTATGTCGTCGTTCAGAAATATCTGCACGATCTCAATGCGTGGGCGCGAACCCCAACGCCCCTCCAGGAGGAGATCATCGGCCGCACCAAGATCGACAACATCGAAATCGATGATGACGACGCGCCGCGCAAGTCGCACAAATCGCTAGCCACCATCGAGGATGCCGACGGCAACGAATACGACATCCTGCGCGACAACATGCCCTTCGGCCAGCCGGGGCGACGGGAGTTCGGAACCTATTTCATCGGCTATAGCAGGTACCTCTGGGTGATCGAGAAGATGCTGCAGCGAATGTACATCGGTGACCCGCCAGGCGCTTACGACCGGCTGCTCGATTTCTCCACGCCGCATACCGGTGCGACGTTCTTCGCGCCAACCCGCCCCATGCTGCAAACACTCGTCGAGGGCGCGCAGGGAAAGCCTGCCGCCGCACGATAGGCAGGCTTCCTCAACGGTTTCAGCCGGCGATCATCGGGAACTTCAGCGTGCGTCGCGCTTTGCTTGCGCCACCTTGGCCGCCTTGCGCTGCCGGCCGAGTTCCATCGGCCGGACCAGATCCGGCGCCCGCCGGTTTGCCACCGACCGCATGCCCTTGCGCGCGGTGCGCGAGTTGAAGGCGGCGCCGTCCGGCGCAGCCCCTTGTTTCATGGCAAATGCCTTGCGCGCATTCTCGATCAGCGAAACGCTGGCCGCCAGCTGCCGGCGCCGTTCGGCCTCGCCATTCAGCCGCCGCATCGCCATGGCCAGCACCGCAAGCTTGAGCTGCGAGCCGCCGTCGGCTTTTGAAGCGACAGCGCCTTTCGGCGCGCCCTTGCCGCGGATTTCGCGCCGACGGCGATGCGCTTCGGTCTGCGCCTTGTCGCGCCGCTCCCGCAACAGCTTGACCAGACCGGCAAGGTCGGCGTCGGAAAGGTCCTGCACCACCGGATGGTGCGACTTTTCCACCAGATCATGTTCGTCGGCGCTCAGCGCGCGCGCCTCTTCCTTGCGTGAAATCGCCATGAAACTTTCTCCTCCGCTGACAGGCCTGTTGGCTCCAAGTCTTTCTGCGCGCTGAGCCTCTGCCTCAAAACCGCGGCGGTCAAGAAAGCCTTCCGGGCGATGCACCGAGGCCCGATGCCACGGCCCGCGCCTGTGAGGTTAGGCGAGCGAGTGTCCGACAGTCTCCATCAGCACGGCCAAAACGGCCCCTTTGTGAAGGCTGGTCGAAAAACTCTTGGCAATGAATTCCAGCGTCGAGTCTTGGAATGTCACGATGAAATGCCGATAGCCTGAAAACAAGTCGGGCTTGTGGGACGAATGAACTCGGTTCGCTTTTTCCAGCGAAGCGATCCAAGACGAGTTGAGAACCTCGAATCCCTCGTAAGGCCGCAAGCCCAACGCATAAAGACGGTGTCCGCTGATGGCTTCGTCGTTCGGCGGTCCGAATTGAAATGACAGATAAGGGTCTGCCGTCAGGATGGCGACAGTCTGGTTGCCCGTCACCGACGAAACCGAGCGCGGATTCGTGCCATCGAATGATGGATCCGGAACATTGACGATATAGGCAACGAGCAGCCTGCCCTCATCCGCAAACGCATGCGGAAGCGGCGCGCCGGCGGACGATGGCGGCACATCGATCGGCAGTAATGTCTCGGCTGTCGACATCTAGTGGCCGACGCCCGGCAATATCTTGCCCGGGTTCATGATATCAAGCGGATCGAGCGCCTGCTTGATGGTGCGCATGATGTCGACGCCGTGCCCGAGTTCATGGCGCAGGAAGCCGATCTTGCCCTGACCGATGCCATGCTCGCCAGTGCAGGTGCCATCCATGGCGATCGCCCGCATATTGAGCCGCGCGACGAATTTTTCCGACAGCGCGATCTCCTTGGGGTCGTCGACGTCCATCAGCACCAGCACGTGAAAATTACCGTCGCCGGCATGGCCGACGATCGGCGCGATCAGCCCCATCTCGGCGATATCGGCTTCGGTCTCGGTGACGCATTCGGCAAAGCGCGAGATCGGTACGCAGACATCGGTCGACAGTCCCTTGGCGCCCGGCCGCAGCGTCAGCGACGACCAGTAGGCGTCGTGCCTCGCCTTCCACAATTTCGTCCGCTCCTCGACGACACTGGTCCACAGAAACGGCCCGCCGCCATTCTCCTCGGCGATCATGCCGAAGGTCTCGGCCTGCTCGGCAACGCCGGCGTCGCTGCCGTGGAATTCGACGAAAAGGCACGGGCTTTCGGGATAATCGAGTTTCGAATAGTTCTTCATCGCCCGCATCTGCAGTGCATTGACCAGTTCGATGCGCGCCACCGGAATGCCCATCTGGATCGTCGCGATGACCGCGTTGCAGGCCGCCTCGACACTCGGGAAGGGACAAACGCCGCCGGAGATCGCTTGCGGAATGCCTTGCAGCTTCAGTGTCAACGACGTGATGATGCCAAGCGTGCCTTCCGAGCCGACCAGCAATCGCGTCAAATCGTAGCCGGCCGAACTCTTTTTCGCTCGTTTGCCGGTCGTCACCGTCTCGCCGTCGGCCATGACGGCGGTCAGCGACAGCACGTTCTCGCGCATCGTGCCGTAGCGCACCGCATTGGTGCCGGACGCCCGCGTTGCCGCCATGCCGCCGAGAGAAGCATTGGCGCCTGGATCGATCGGAAAGAACAGGCCGGTGTCGCGCAAATGCCGGTTCAAATCCTCGCGGGTAACGCCAGGTTCGACTGTGCAGTCGAGATCCTGCGGATTGACCGCAAGGATGCGGTTCATTCGCGACGTGTCGACCGAGATGCCGCCTCCCGGCGCATTGGTGTGGCCTTCCAGCGATGAGCCGACGCCGAAGGCGATCACCGGCACCCGATACACGGCGCAGGCGCGCACGATCTCCTGCACCTCGGCCGTCGTCTCCGGGAAGGCGACACCATCCGGCGCCTGCGTCGGGATATAGGTGGTGGTGTGCGCGTGCTGCGAACGAATGGCCTGGCCGGTCTGGAAGCGCTCACCGAGCCGCTGCTTGAGGATGCCGAGCACCGCCGCGATGCCTTCCTCGTTGCGTTCGACCGGATTGAGGTCGCTCAGAGCCATGAATTCCTCCGCGAATGGACCAGCGCGCACCCTTGTTGTGCATCTATGGATGATGCGCTCGGCAATTCCAGGAAAGGCGTGGAGCGGCTTTCCATCGGAATTGCGTCAAACAAGGAGATAGAGCAGTTCGGCGTTTCCGTGAAACGATGAACCGATCTAGTCTCACCGGCAACAGTCTGTCCAGCACCAGAACAAGGAAGTTTCGATGCCTATTCCCGCCCCCTTCGTCTCCCAACCCATGGACATCGAGAAGGACTGGATCGACTATAACGGCCATCTCAACATGGCCTATTACAACGTGCTGTTCGACCGCTGCTCGGACGACGCCTTCGAGGCGATGGGCATGGGGCCGAACTACGCCAGGGACCGCCGCCTCACCATCTACACGGCAGAAGTCCATGTCTGCTACGTGCAGGAGCTGCATCTCGAGCACAAGGTCACCGTCACCTTCCAGCTGATCGACCATGACGACAAGCGGCTGCGGGTCTACCAGGAAATCCGCCATGTCGACGGCTGGCTCGCCGCCACCTCGGAATCGCTTTCGCTGCATGTCGACATGGCCGGGCCGAAGGTGGCGCCCTTCCCCGCCGATGTGCTTGCCAAGGTCGAAGCCATGCGCGCCGCCCATTCGGCACTGCCGATGCCGGAGCGCGCCGGCCGTTCGATCGGGATTCGTCGCAAGATCGCTTGAAGCGGCTCGACGCCCACGTTAACCTTACCGAGGTTTTAACGGGAACAAGCCAATTGAGCCATTGAACGACTCAGCGGAGCGGTCGAGAACGGTCCTCATGGGTTGCGATACGGGCGGCGGGCGAAGCCGGTTCGAGGGACGTGCATGAAAACCGACATCAAGGTCGAAGTGGACAGGCTTGTGGCCGATCCGCGCATCACCGACTATGATTTCTGGCGCTCGCTCAAGAACGTCAACAACGAGATCTTTCACATCGCCAACAACAACGAGCCGATCCCGTTCGACATGATCCGCTGGCGCGCCATCCTGAAGCAGGCGCGCATGAGGCGCGGCCACGCTTAAAGCCTTCGAACCGACAATTCTCGCCCCTCGAGACTGGCCTTCGCCCTCAAGATTGGCGCTTCACCGCTCCTAGCGGCGAGCGCGCCACCACCGGCGACGACTGGATGATCGCCGTGTTGGTCATCGCATAGGGGATGATGCGGTCGATCACCCGTTCGAGTTCGGCCACCGAGCCGACATGCGCCAGCGCGATGAAACAGTCCTCACCGGTCACCCGGTCGCATTGCGCGATCTCCGGCAACTCGCGGATGATCTCGGCCACGACAGCCAGTTGCCCCGGCACCGGGCGGATGCGCAGCCATGCCGACAGCGGCAAACCTAGTGCGGCAGGGTTGATCCTGACCGAATAGGCCTCGATGACGCCGCTCTCCTGCAGCCGCTTGATGCGCTCGGCGACACTCGGTGCCGAAAGGCCGACCGAGCGTGCAAGCTCCGCCGTGCTGATGCGCGCGTCCTTTTCCAGCAGCCGCAGGATCTTCATATCCGCCGCATCGAGGTCGGCACTTTCAGTTCGAAGGCGTTTCAAGGAAATCTCCTTGCTTCCGGGGGAGAGATAGCCAGAAGAGCCAATCATCACCCATATAAATCGACAATACTGCCTGCGATACTGATCCGATGGATGATCAAACGCAAGCTCTCGCGGCAAGCCCTTCCCCTGCTAACCCTGTCCAGAGCGGGCTGGCGACAAGACTGCCGCCACATGTCTGGTTTGGCGTCAGCGCCGTGTTCCACTATCTCGGGCCGGCATTCGCCGTGCTGCTGTTCCCGCATGTCGGCGTCCTCGGCATGGCGTGGCTGCGCATCGCCACCGCCGCCCTGGTCTTCGCACCGCTGACCCGTCCATGGCGAACCTTCGCCCGCGCCGATCGCTCGACGCGGCTGCTGTTGCTGGCCTTCGGCGCCTGCCTGGCGGTGATGAACTGTTCGTTCTACCTCGCGCTCGACCGCCTGCCGATTTCGCTGGTGGCGGCAATCGAATTCGTTGGCACCATCTGCATCGCGCTGATCGGCCTCAGGAGCCCGCGCAATCTTGCCGCCCTTGCCATTGCCGTCACCGGGACTCTGCTGCTCATCGACGTCAAATGGTCAAGCGATCCGCTCGGGCTGTTCTGGGCCTTCCTGAACGGCGCGCTGTTCGTCGGCTACATCGTGCTCGGCCACCGCGTCGCCCGCTCGGGCGCAGGTGATGGCATAGCGGGCCTCGGCGCGGCGATGGCCATTGCCTTCATCGTCGTGCTGCCGATCGGCCTCACCGACGCGCTGCCGGCCCTTTTCTCACCAATGCTGTTGCTCGCCGCCATCGGCGTCGGCATTTGCTCGTCGGTCATTCCCTACATCTGCGACCAGCTCGCCATGTCGCGGCTGCCGCGCGCGAGCTTTGCGCTGATGCTGTCGCTGCTGCCGGTTACCGCGACGCTGATCGGCGTCATCGTGCTGCGCCAGATTCCGAGCCTGACCGATTGCCTCGGCATTGCGCTGGTCGTCGCCGGCGTTGCCTTCCACAAGCCGGCACCGGACTGACCCTGTTTGAGGTGTGTTGAGATTCAGGTCAGGCCGAGTCGAAAACGATGGCTCCCGAGAACCGGAACGGAGCGTACTTGCAGTACGTGAGCACCGGAAGCGCAGGCAGCCATCGTTTGCAAGCCGGCCTCACCTGAATACCAACACACCTACGCCAGCTTCTCCTTCAAGAAAGCGATCGTGCGCCCCCAGGCGAGGTCGGCCGCCTTCTTGTCGTAGCGCGCCGCCGAGGTGTCATTGTTGAAGGCATGGTTGGCGCCTTCATAGACATAGACCGTGTATTCGACATGCGCGGCATCGAGCTCCTTCTTGAAGGCATCGATGCCGGCATTGGTGCGCTCGTCCAGCCCCGCATAGTGCAGCAGCAGCGCAGCCTTGATCTTCGACACGTCGGCAGCCTTCGGCTGCATGCCGTAATAGGCGACGGAGGCGCTGAGGTCGGGCGCGTTGACGGCCAACATGTTTGCCGTGCCACCGCCCCAGCAGAAGCCGACGGCGCCGACCTTGCCGTTGCCGTCCTTTTCGGCCTTGAGGAAAGCGACCGTTGCAACGCCGTTGGCGACGGTCTGCGCGGAATCCAGTTTGGTGAACATGTCGCGCGCCTTGTCCTCGTCGTCAGGCGTGCCGCCGAGCGGCGACAGGAAATCCGGCGCCAGCGCCACGAACCCTTCCAGCGCGACGCGCCGAGCCACATCGCGAATATGCGGGTTGAGCCCCCTGTTCTCGTGGATGACGATGACCGTGCCGAGCTTGCCAGACAGGTTCGCAGGCTTGACTAGATAGCCCTTCATCTCACCGCTGCTGCCGGCATATGTGATGTCCTCGCCCTTCACGCGTGGATCGTTGTCGGCAACGATCGCCGCTTGCGCCGAATTTGCCGCCAAAAGCGGTGCGATCGCGGCCGCGGCAGCACCCGATCCGGCAAGCCGGGTCAGTTGCTCCATGAAGCGGCGGCGGTCGAGCGTCAGATGGGTGTATTCATCATAGGCGTCGATCATCGCCTGGGTGATGGCTGGTTTCGTCATGGGCGCGCTCCTTCGATCCGCTGTGGTGTCGATCGCAAGATAGGGGCGAGGCTCCTGTCGTCCAGTCACGGCCCGGTGACACCTCGTCCTCCCTGGCGAATGCCTAGGAGGCTTCCAGCATCATCACGTTTTGGTCATCGGCCACATATCTTGATGGCGCTGCCACAATAGTGGGGGAAACTGGCCGACGTCGGCCGCGCCTCGGCTCGGTCACGGTCCTGATCTGAAAGGCCCGATCTGGAAAGGAACGACGCCGATGACCATGCCCTCGCCAATCCTGGCAGCCTTCCTGTTTGCCGCCACCGCCATTCCAGCGCTGCGTGCGACGATCGTTGCCGCAAGTCGAAGGTCCATGATCAAGGTCCGCAGCCGCCAGCGCCATCCGGCAAACACGAAAACCCAGGGTTGAGGTGAAGTCATGGACGTACAGGACATCGTGAACACTGTTTCGCAGAAGGCCGGTCTCGACCAGGCGACGACGGAAAAGGTCGTCGGCACCATTTTCTCGGTGCTCGAGCACGAGGCGGAAGGCACCAGCGCCTCCTCGTTCTTCGCCAAGATCCCCGGCGCCGATGCGTTGGCCCAAAAGTATGACGTCATGGCCGCCGCTCCGGCCGGCGGTGGCGGCTTGCTGTCGTCGCTGCAGGGCGCGCTTGGCGGCGTTCTCGGCGAGAAAGCCGGCGCGCTGGTCAACGGCATTGCGGCGCTCAAGGCATCCGGCCTTGACATGGCGCAGATTCAGAAGGCGGGTGCGACCCTGATCCAGCAGGCTGAGGCCGCCGCCGGCCCCGACCTGACCAACGAGGTGCTGGGCTCGGTGCCCAGCCTGAAGAGCCATCTCGGGATCAGCTGAGGCGTCGATCCATCAAGACAATACGTCCTGAAGTAGCCTCCCCTACTTCGGCAGCGCGTAGGCCATCACATAGTCGCCCGGCTTTGTGCCGACCGAGCCGTGGCCGCCGGCAACGATGACCACGAACTGGCGTCCGTCGGCGACCGTATAGGTCATCGGCGTCGATTGGCCGCCGGCCGGCAGCCGGGCCTGCCAGAGCTGTCTGCCCGTTGTCAGGTCGTAAGCGCGCAGATAATCATCGACCGCGGCACCCAGGAAGGCCACGCCGCCGGCCGTGATCATTGGCCCGCCAATGCCCGGCACGCCGACCTTCAGCGGCAGCGGCAGTGGCGTCATGTCATAGACGGTGCCGTTGCGATGTTTGTAGGCGATGGCGCCGGTCCGCAGATCCGCGCCCGCGACATAGCCCCAGGGCGGCGCCTGGCAAGGAATGCCGAGCGGCGACAGGAACGGTCCCATCACCACCGCATAGGGCGCGCCCTCGTTGCGGTTCAGCCCCTGTTCGCTGCCGCGCCCTTCATCCGGCGGCGGCACTTGATCGCGCGGAATGAGCTGTGACTTGAACGCCAGATAGGTCGGCATGCCGAACAGCACCTGCCGCACCGGATCGACCGCGACGCCACCCCAGTTGAACGTGCCGAAATTGCCGGGATAGATCAGCGAGCCCTGTACGGACGGCGGCGTGTAGCGACCCTCGTAGCGCAGGCCCTGGAATTCGATCCGGCACGCCAGTTGGTCGAACATGGTGATGCCCCACATGTCAGCGCCGGTCAGCGGCTTCGGATTGAAGGAGAGGTCCGACGCTGGCTGCGTTGGCGAGGTGTGGTCACCCTCGACGGCGCCGCCGGGCGCCGGCACTTCCTTGACCGCAACCACCGGCTCGCCGGTGCGGCGGTCAAGCACATAGAGGTCGCCCTGCTTGGTCGGCCCGACCAGCGCCGCCACCACGGTTCCGTCGGCCTTGGTGATGTCGATCAGGCTCGGCTGCGCCGGAACGTCCATGTCCCAGAGGTCGTGGTGCACGGTCTGCCGCACCCAGCGCAACTGCCCGGTGTTGAGGTCGAGCGCGGTGATCGAGGACGAGAACTTCTCGACATTGTCGCTGCGCCCGGCGCCGAGCTGGTCCGGCGTCTGGTTGCCGAGCGGCACGTAGAGCAAGCCGAGCTTCTCGTCGGCGCTCGGCGTCGACCACATGTTGGGCGAGTTGGCGGTATAGGTCTGGCCCGCCGGCAGCGGCGTCGTCTGGTCCGGATTGCCCGAATCCCAGTTCCACACCAGGGTGCCGGTGTTGACATCGTAGGCGCGGATGACGCCGGACGGCTCCTGCGTCGAATAATTGTCGTTGACGGCGCCTCCGACGATGATCTTGTTGCCTGATATAAGCGGCGCCGAGGTCGAGTAGTAATAGCCCGACTTCGGATAGGGCATGTTGGTCAACAGGTTCAGTGTACCGCCCTCGGCGAAGGCCGGACACACCTGCCCGTTGGCGGCGTCGAGCGCGATCAGCCTCGCATCGGAGGTCGGCAGGTAGACGCGGGTCGCGCAGGGCTGGCCGGCGGCGATTGCGGCATCGGCATAATAGGACACGCCGCGGCAGGTCTGGTGCTGGCGATCCTTGTCGAGCTTGATCTTGGGATCGTAGCGCCATTTCTCCTTGCCGCTCGCCGCATCGACCGCGATGGCGAAATTGTGCGGCGTGCAGATGTAGAGCGTGTCGCCGATCTTCAGCGGCGTCACCTGGTAGGTGGTCTCGCCGACGTCGTCCGGCCCCTTCACGTCGCCGGTGCGATAGGTCCAGGCCGGCTGCAGCTTGGCGACATTGTCGGGCGTGATCTGGTCGAGCGGCGAATAGCGTTGGCCGAATTGCGTGCGTCCGTAATAATGCCACTCACCGGCCGGCACATCGTTGCCGAGGTTGGCGTTGGGGATCACCTTGTCGGTGTCGAGCTCGCCGGCGATGTCCTTCGGATCAGCCGTCATCGAATACCCAGCCACCGCCAGGGAGGCCAGTACGGCCAGGATCAGCGGCGCGCGTGCGTCAGGGCCGGTAATCCCCCGCCGCGCCCAGGGCGTCAGCAGCCACAGTGCAACCAGCACGATGATGCCGCCGCGCGGGCCGAGTTCCCACCAGTCGAAGCCGGTTTCCCAGACCGCCCAGGCAAGCGTGCCGATCACGATCGCCGCGTAGAGCCACAGCGCGGTGGACCGGCGCCGGTAGAGCAGCCAGGCGGCGATCAGGAAGGCGAGGCCGACGATAATATAGTACCAGCTGCCGCCCAGCGAAGCCAAGCGGATGCCGCCGCCGCCAAGCACCAGACCGATCAGGAAAAGGATGAGGGAGGTGATGGTGACAGCCAAGATGATACTCCTTCGACTGTTGCGTTTTGCGACGCCCAAGGACAGCCCGATGCACCCGTTCCTGCCCTCCGCACAGCTTTCTCCCGCCCGCCCCGCCTGTCAAGGCGACGCACACGCCAAGGTGGCAATCCATCTTGCCTGCGGTGGGGTTTTCCAGCAGTCTCCATCATCTCTCCGCAGGAGCAAGCAAATGACGTCATTCGTTCCGCCGCTGACGCGCCTGGTGTTTGCGCTCTGCTGCCTTGTCTCTCTCACCGTGGCTGCGCCTGCGCAGACGCTGCAGGAGATCAACAGGGCGAACGGCTTTCATGAGATGCTGATGGCTATCGGCCCGGGTTTCATCGCAGCCGTGAAATCGGCGCCGGAAACGCCGCCGCAAAAGGTCCAGGATGCCTTGGCGGCGGCCATGGAAGGCGCCTTTGACGCGAACAAGATGGAGGCAGCAATCGAAGCGCGAATGGCGGACAAACTGCCCGCCAGGGACCTGTCCGACCTGGCCTCGTTCTATGCGTCGCCGCTCGGCAAACATGTCACGGCGCTGGAGATTCAGGCCTCCGCCCCGGAAGAAAGGCAACGCAAGACGATCGAAGGTCCCAAGATCCTGCGCGAACTTCCATCCAAGGATCCGGCTCGGCTCGCACTGTACAGGAAGGTCTTGGACGATCTCAGCGCTGTCGACACCGGAGAAGCCGTGGCCTTGAACATGGGCTATGCAATGCTTTCCGAGATGCTTGGAGCGGCCGAGAAACCCCTGCCCGACGACCAGATCATGGCCCTGCTGCGTCAGCGATCCGAAGGCCTTCGCCATGACATCGAAACGGACATTATGGACACCGTAGCCTACATTTACCGGGATCTGCCGCTTGACGATCTCAAGCTCTACGAGACTTTCCTTACATCGCCCGCGGGCAGCCACTATTACGACCAGATGCAGGTCGCTCTCGGCGCCGTGATGACGGACGAGGCGCGCTCGTTCGGACATCGATTTTTCGTCGCCCTCGGTTACCGCAAGGCCTGAACAGCCCATATCAGGCACTTTAGCGGAACAAAACGTAGACACTTCTGGCCTTTCGCCGCCGAATCACTACATTCGGGGGAGATGTCCGGCTTTTCCGAAGACATGCCCTTTTTCGACGAACCCAATGCGCGGCCCGCGGCCCCGTCGGGCATTGCCGCGCGCGCCATGGCTGCCCGCAGCGGCCACAACAATGCGCCCGACTATCTGAAGGGGCTGAACCCCGAGCAGAGGCTGGCGGTGGAAACCACCGAGGGCCCGGTTTTGGTGCTGGCCGGCGCCGGCACCGGCAAGACCCGCGTGCTCACCACCCGCATCGCTCACATCCTCGCCACCGGCAAGGCGTTTCCCTCGCAGATCCTCGCCGTCACCTTCACCAACAAGGCCGCGCGCGAGATGAAGCAGCGCATCGGCATCCTGATCGGCGAAGGCAATGTCGAAGGCATGCCGTGGCTCGGCACCTTTCACTCAATTGGCGTGAAGCTGCTACGCAGACATGCCGAGCTTGCCGGTTTACGCTCCGACTTCACCATCCTCGACACCGACGATGTCGTGCGGCTGATCAAGCAGTTGATCCAGGCCGAGGGCCTGGACGACAAGCGCTGGCCGGCCAAGCAGTTCGCCCAGATGATCGACGGCTGGAAGAACAAGGGACAAGGCCCGGCCGACATCGCAGAGGGCGACGCCCGCGCCTTCGCCAACGGCAAGGGCCGCGAACTCTACAAGGCCTATCAGGCGCGGCTGCAGACGCTGAACGCCTGCGATTTCGGCGACCTTTTGTGCCATCCGATCCGCATCTTCCGCGCCAATCCGGATGTGCTGAAGGAATATCACAAGCGCTTCAGATACATCCTCGTCGACGAATATCAGGACACCAACACCGCCCAGTACATGTGGCTGCGGCTTTTGGCGCAGCGGCCCGATGCCGCACGCCCTTCAACATCGACAGATCTGCGACCGGCCGAAGGCCGCAAGCCCGACCGGGCGTCGGCCGGCCAGGCCGCGCCTGCGGAGGCCAGCGAGCGAAGCTCGCGTGCGGCCGTGAGCGACAGCAAAGTCAACATCTGCTGCGTCGGCGACGACGATCAATCCATCTATGGCTGGCGCGGCGCCGAGATCGACAACATCCTGCGCTTCGACAAGGATTTTCCCGGCGCCACCATCATCCGGCTGGAACGCAACTACCGCTCCACCGCGCATATCCTGGGGGCTGCCTCCCACCTGATCGCCCACAATGAGGGCCGCTTCGGCAAGACGCTTTTCACTGACCGCGACGAGCCCGAGGACGACAAGGTGCATGTCCACGCCGCCTGGGATTCCGAGGAGGAAGCCCGCGCCGTCGGCGAGACCATCGAGGCCTACCAGCGCCAGAAGCACAATCTCAACGACATGGCCATTCTGGTCCGCGCCTCGTTCCAGATGCGCGAGTTCGAGGACCGTTTCGTCACGCTCGGCCTCAACTACCGGGTCATCGGCGGCCCGCGCTTCTACGAGCGCATGGAAATCCGCGATGCGCTGGCCTTCTTCCGCGTCGTCGCGCAAGGCGCCGACGACCTCGCCTTCGAGCGCATCGTCAACGTGCCGAAGCGCGGCCTGGGCGAAACCACCATTCGCCAGATCCACGACACGGCGCGAGCGCTGCGCGTACCGATGCTGGAAGCCGCCGCCAAGCTCGCCGAAAGCGACGAGTTGAAGCCGAAGCCGCGCGCCGCCTTGCGCGAGGTCGCTGCCAATTTCGAGCGCTGGCAGAAGGCGCTAGAGACCACGCCTCACACCGAACTCGCCGAGACCATTCTGGAAGAGAGCGGCTACACCGACATGTGGAAGAACGACCGCTCGGTCGAAGCCCCCGGCCGGCTGGAAAATTTGAAGGAGCTGATCCGCTCCATGGAGGAATACGAGTCGCTGCGCTCCTTCCTCGAGCATGTGGCGCTGGTCATGGACGCCGAGCAGAATGCCGAGCTCGACGCCGTCAACATCATGACGCTGCATTCGGCCAAGGGCCTCGAATTCGAGACCGTCTTCCTGCCCGGCTGGGAGGAAGGCCTGTTCCCGCACCAGCGCGCGCTCGATGAAGGCGGCCGCTCCGGGCTGGAGGAAGAGCGGCGTCTGGCCTATGTCGGCCTGACCCGCGCCAAGAAGAACCTGCATCTGTGGTTCGTCTCCAACCGTCGCATCCATGGCCTGTGGCAATCGACCATCCCGTCGCGTTTTCTCGACGAGTTGCCGGAAGCCCATGTCGAGGTCGCCGAGAGCGGCAATTCCTATGGTGGCTATGGCAATTCCTACGGCGGCGGTTCCTTTGCCTCCGGTCGCGGCGGCCAAGGGGCGGGAAGACAAAATCCCTATGGCGCCTCGCGCTTCGACAATGTCGGTGCCAACACCGAAAAGTCCGGCGCTTTTTCCAACACCTACGCGACACCGGGCTGGCAGCGCGCGCAAGCCAACCGCACCGAGGCGACCGACCGCAACTGGGGCTCGCGCTCCGGCCATCAGGTCGAGCGCATCGGCTATGGCGAGACCGACTCCGGTTACGGCGCCGGCCGCACGTCCGTCAAAGGCCGCACCATCGACGGTGAGCTGGTCGCCAAATCCGTCTCAGATACGCCATCCGCCTTCAGCGTCGGAGATCGCGTCTTCCACCAGAAATTCGGCAACGGCAACATTTCCGCCATTGAAGGCAACAAGCTGACGATCGACTTCGACAAGGCCGGCCAGAAGCGCGTGCTGGACGGGTTTGTCGCGGCGGTTTGAGCGTCCGCTTGCCCCATTGTCCTACAAGCGACCGCCCCAGCTAAAAATCTCCACCCGTCACCGATACCGCGCCTGGTTCCATTTGTGGCCGAGCAGCGACAGGATGATGATCAGCCCGTTGAAGAACTGCACGTAGAAGCCGCTCAGGCCCGCCGCGACGACGCCGGTCTGGATGAATGACACGGTGACGGCACCGATGGCGCCGCCGACGACGGTGCCGATGCCCCCCCAGGTCGGCGTGCCGCCGACGAACACCGATGCCAGCACCGGCAAAAGATAGCCGTCGCCGGCAGTCGGCCACCAGGTGAAGTTGATCATCACCGAGAAGGTGCCGGCGATCGCCGCACCGATGCCGACGAAGACGAACACTTTCACCCGCACGCGCTTGACGTCGATGCCCATCTGCTGGGCGCTGTCGGGATTGTCGCCGACCACCCTCACCTGCGCGCCGAAGCGGTGGCGGTTGTAGAGCATCGCCGACAATGCGACGAAGGCGATGGCCCAGAAGATCTGCACCGGGATGCCATAAACCTGGCTGGAGAAAATCTTATAAGCCCAGCTGTCGGCAAGGTTGGTCAGCGCCATCGACTTGCCTTCGTTGATGATCTGGATCAGGCCGCGCAGCAGGAAATTCATGCCGAGCGTGGCAATCAGCGACGACAGCCCGCCATAGACCACCAGCGAGCCGACCAGGAAACCGAGCAGTGTGCCGGTGACGAGCGCCGCGGCAATGCCGAGAAACGGATCGTAGCCGGCCTGCACGACCAGCGCGAAGACCCATGAAGCAAAACCCATCGTCGCCGGAAACGACAGGTCGATCTCGCCGCAGGTCACGACGAAGACCAGCGGCACCACCACGAACAGCGCGACCGGCAGCGTGGTCAGCACCGAACTGTAGAGATACCAGGTGGTGAAGACGGTCGGGTTGGCGATCATGAACACCGCCATCATGACGATGAACACGGCGAGCGTGCCGAGCGAAGCACGATTGTCGAGGATGAAGCCGCGCAGCCATTGATCGGATGGGTGTTTCCACTCCTTCTGTGGGCGGGGAATGGCGGTGGAGGGCTCGTGCAGCTCGGGTTCCATGGTCTTGCTCATCGCACTGCCCTCTCGGCGTCGCCGGTGTCGTGCAACCCGGCCAACCCGCCGGGGTGTGCGACATCCTCCATGAAGTTGATGAGGTCCTCGGCCGACTTGACCTCGCTGCGGTCGGCGGTGAGCGCGACCTTGCCGCGATCGAGCACCACGAAGCGGTCGGCGATGTCGAAGACATGATGGATGTTGTGGCCGATGAACAGGATCGAGCGGCCGCTCGCCCGCACCTGGCGCACAAAATGGAAGACCTTGGCAGTTTCGGTCAGCGACAGCGCCGTCGTCGGCTCGTCGAGGATGATCAGTTCCGCCTGCTTGTAGATGGCGCGCGCGATCGCCACGCCCTGGCGCTCGCCGCCCGACAGTTGGCCGACAATCGACTGCGGCGTGAACACTTTCGAGGTGAAGCCGATCTCGCGCATCAGCCGGCTGGCTTCCTCGATCTCCTTGTTGACCTTCAGCCAGCCGAGGAAGCCGGTGAGTTCTCGGCCCATGAAGATGTTGCGCACGATCGTCTGCTGCACGGCCAGCGCCCGGTCCTGGAACACCGTCTCAATGCCCGCGTCGCGCGAACGCGCCGCACTCCATCCCGTCACCGCCTTTCCGCGCACGAGGATCTCGCCGCTGGTCGGCCTGACCACGCCGGACAGGATCTTGATCAGCGTCGACTTGCCGGCGCCATTGTCACCGATCAGGCCAACCACTTCGCCACGGTCGACGCTGAGATTGACCCCGCCCAGTGCATAGACCTGGCCATAGGACTTGCTGATATCGCGCAGTTCGATGATGCGTTCGGCCATCGGATCCTCACCTCTGTTGTCGCTGCCGGCCTCTTTGCCGGCGGTCCTGCCGGCCGGGCTCAACCCCGGCCGGCAGCTTGGGAGGTCAGCGCAGTGCCTGCCTGGCGAGTTCGGCGACGATCTCGTAATTTTCAACCGTGACGAAGCCGGCGCCGGTGTCGACATTCATCGGCGCCAGACCGAGCACCACCTGCTGGCAGAGGCTGAGGATCGGCAGATAGCCCTGCAGGAACGGCTGCTGGTCGGCCGTCAGCTGTACCCAGCCGCCCTTGAAGGCCTCGACGATCTGCGGGCTGGTGTCGAAGCCGAAGTTGAAGATGTCGCCGGCCTTCCTCCCTGCGGCCTGCATGTATGTCGGCACATTGCCGAGCATCTGCCCGCCGGGATAGCCGACCGCCTTGACGTCGGGATTGTTGAGCAACGCGGCGGTGATCAACGGGATCGCGAGATTCGGATCGGCTGCCCATTCGGTTTGAGAATTGATTTGAATGACATCGATGCCGGCCTCTTTCAGCGCGGCGACTGTCCCACGCTCGCGTGCGCCCCGACTCTCATTCTCGAACGGGCCGATCATGATCGCCTTGTCGCCAGCCTTCAGCTTGGCCAGCTTGAACGCCTCGGCGCCGAGCGCGCGGCCCTGCTGCTCCTGCTGGGCGCCGACATAGCCGCCGCCGAACGCCGCCGTCACCGTCGGTACCGGCACGTTCTGGTACATCATCTTGATACCGTCCTTATGCGCCTGTTCGGCCAGCGGCATGATCGCTGCGTCGCCGGGGTGGCCCATCATGGCGATGCCGCCGGGCTTGACCGCGACCGCCTCGCGCAATTGCTGCACCATCTTTTCGACGTCCCAGCCTGAGAAGATGTAGTCGACCTTCGGCCCGAGATCGGCTGCCGCCTGCTTGGCGCCATTGTAGACGATGGTGCCGAAGGCGTCGCCCTCGGCGCCGCCGACGAAGAAGCGGATGTGGACGTCCTTGCACCATTGGGCGTCGAGCGCCCGCGCCGGCAAGGTGGAGATCGCAGCGGCGAGCGTCGTGGCGGCGGCCACGATGGTCGAGCGCAGAAGTGTCCTTCTCATCGTCATGCTCATGCACTTATCCTCCCTTTTTTCCCTGGCTAGGCCGAGGGGTTTTCGACGATCGCTTCGGCAGTGCGCCGCAATCTTGGCCAGCCGGCACCTCCCGCCGGCTCGCTCTCACACCGGGTTAGGCAGGTAGCTGGCACCTCCCCGGCATTGCTTCAGATAGTCCAGGGCGCGTACCTGCCCGGTGATCTCCAGCTCGTTGCGATAGACCGGATCGTGCCAGCCCTCGATGTCGATGGCGCCCTTGTAGCCGGCCAGCCGCAATTCGCTGATCACCCGCGTCCAGTCGCTGTCGCCGAAGCCCGGCGTGCGCATCTGCACGTAAGGCAGCCGGCCGAATACACCGTGTTCGCGGATCACATCCCAGCGCACCGTCGCGTCCTTGCCGTGGACATGGAAGATGCGCGGCGCCCATTTGCGGATTTGCGGCAGGGGATCGATCAGGTAGACGAGCTGGTGGCAGGGCTCCCATTCGAGGCCGAGATTGTCGTCTGGCAATTCATTGAACATCAGCTCCCAGGCGTCCGGATTGTGGGCGATGTTCCAGTCTCCACCAGCCCAGTTGCCGTCCATGGCGCAATTCTCGAAAGCGATGCGCACGCCCTTGTCGGCGGCGCGCCTGGCCAGCGGACCCCAGACTGCTTTGAAGCGTGGCAGGCTGTCGGGCAACGGCTTGCCGCGGAGGCGGCCGGTGAAGCCGCTGACGATCGAGGTGCCGAACAGATGGGCGTTGTCGATCACCGTTTCCCAGGCCTGGAGCACGCCGCGATCGACATCGCCGCTCTCCAGCGGATTGCCGAACACGCCGATCGAGGAGACCGTGACGTCGGCATCGCCGATCGCCTCGCGGATCTGGCCGGCAAGCCGCGGCAGATCCTTTCCGCCCAGCGTCTGCCAGAAGAAGGGCTGGATACACTCGAAACCGAGCGGCAGGATCGCCTTGATATAGGCGGCCGGGTCATCGAGATTGGCCCGCACCATGGTGCCGATCCTGATGTCGAGAAGCGGGTTTGGCATCACTGTCCTTCCTGCGAAGAGATCGTCACCCGGCGCCCGGTCTCGGCGCTCTCGATAGCGCCGAAGACCATGGCCAGGCTCTTGATGTTGTCGGCGCCGTGCGTCTCCGGCTCGGTGCCGGTCTCGATCGCGCGCATGAAATCCTGAATGATGCCAAGATGGCCGCCGACGCGGTCGGCGAGATCGAGCGGCGGCACGGCGATCGGCTCGGTACGGTCGAACAGGCCTTCACGGGCTGCCAGGACAACCTCGGCCTTCAATTCGTCACTGCCGTCCCAGACCAGGCTGCCGCGCTCGGCGACGATGCGCCATGTGCTCTCCCAGCTGGTGCGAAAGCCGGCGGCGCACCAGGAGCCGGCATAGGTGAAGACCCTGCCGCCGCCGAGATCGAAGACGGCGCTGGCCGACGATCCCTGTCGGTACCAGGAACTCGCCGGCTCCCATTCCTGGCAGTAGACGCCGGCCGGCTCCCCATTCACCATGTAGCGGGCGGCGTCGAAGGTGTGGATCGCCATATCGAGCAGCAGGACGTGGGCCATCTCCTCGCGAAAGCCGCCGAAATGCGGCGCGACGAAGAAGTCGGCATGGATGCTGGTCGCGGCACCGATGGCGCCGGAAGAGAGAAAGCGCCTGATACGCCTGACATTGGCGACATAGCGCCGGTTCTGGACGACGGCATGGATACGCCCGGCCTGGCGGGCGGCCTCGACGATGGCGCGCGCATTCTCGGGGCTGTCGGCGAGCGGCTTTTCCGTCAAAAGATGGCAATGATGAGCAAAGGCCGAGAACGCAACCTCGCGGCGGGCGGCGGGAACCACCACGTCGAACACCGCGTCGGGCCTGGTCTGATCGAGCACCGCGTCGAGGCTGGTGCCAATGACGGCGCTGGTGAGGTCGTATTCGCGCGCCCTCGCCTTCGCTCTGTCGGCGTCGAGGTCGACAAGGCCGACAACGGAAAGCCCGTCGATCTGCCTCACGGCATCGAGCCACTGCTTGCTCATCGCTCCGCAGCCGGCCAGGACGACATTGATCATCCAGTACTCCTCCTCCGCTCGGTCCCTCCAGACCGATCGTCACGGCATTCACGGCATGGCCGTAAACGTTTTTCCGTAAACGTTTACGAGAACACACCCGAAGGTGTAGAATGTCAATTGGCCGCTCGCAAAAAATTGTCTTGTCGCCTTGGCCTGAGCGGTTACCGGTGCTAGCCAAGCAAGGGGGAGAACAGTCACTTGGCGTCCAGCATTCACGACCTTGCCCGTCACCTGAACATTTCGATCGGCACCGTGTCGCGCGCCCTCAACGGCCGCGCCGACGTCAACGCCGACACGCGCCAGCGCGTGCTCGAGGCGGCCAGGACGCTGAACTATTCGCCGAACCAGTCCGGCCGCAGTCTTCGGCAGGGCGCCACCCATTCGATCGCCTTCATGCTGCAGCCGCATCCGGGCGACCAGCAATATGGCGAGCCGTTCTTCATTCCCTTCCTGATCGGGCTGCAGGCGAAACTCGCCGAGAGCGGCCTCGACCTGATCGTGGTCATGGGCGCGCCGGGCGACTACCAGCAGGAACGTCTGCGCCGTGTCGTCGAGACACGCCGCGCCGATGCCGCGGTGCTGGCCTGGACGCGGCGCGAGGACGAGCGCATCGACTATCTCACCCAGGCCGGCTTCCCGTTCGCCACGCTCGGTCGCAGCCGCTCCGGGGCCAAATCCTATCCCTCACTCGACCTCGATTTCGAAAAGGCTGGCGCGGATGCAGTCGATCGCCTGGTGGCGCGCGGCCACCGCCGCATTGCCGCCATCCGTCCGTCGCTCGATCTCAACTTCGGCTACCTGTTCCTTGACGGCTATCGCAAGGCCTTGCGGCGGCACCACATCGAGGTGGACCCCAAGCTGATCGCGTCCGGCTTCATCAACGAGGCCGGCGGCTACGAGGTGACGCCGCAGGTCATGCGCTCCAAGGACCCGCCGACGGCCATCATCTTCAACAATGACGCGATGGCGCTTGGCGGTTGCAAGGCGCTGGCCGAAATGGGGATCAGGCCGGGCCACGACATGGCGGTGACCGTCATCGTCGACACGCCGCTCTGCCGCTACTTCTCGCCGGCGCTGACCGCCTTCCGCCCGGCCCTGGAGCCGATGGGACAGCGGCTTGCCGAAATGCTGCTGGCCTCGATCCCGGCCTTCGCCGGCCCGGAAGGTCCGCGCATCATGCGCGAGGTCTGGCCATTGGAGCTTGTGGCGCGCGACAGCGATTGATCTGGCCGAAGCTGATCCAGATCGGTCGCAACCTGTTAGGCCTCAATCCACCTTCTTCTCACCCCTCTCCCCGGCCTTGACGATGTCGCCCGTGGTGAACAGGATTTCCTTCAGTTCCGCCCGCCAATCCTCTTTCTGGCGCAGCAGGAATTCGAGATCCATGCCGAAATGCTTGAACTCCTCGCCCTGCGCGTTCTTCATGATGGCGCGAGCCTGCGGGTCCTTCTCCACCGAGATGCGCTGTTCGTACCAGCCTATCGCCTCCGCCTCCTCGATCAGCGAGGTGATCATGCGGGCAAAGGTCCGCACCTTCTGCGACAGTTCTTCAGGCGGTTCGTGATACTGGTCGAATCCCATGTCGTCCTCCGTGGGGCCATCTCCATGAATGCCCCGGGACGACGCCGGTTCCACATCATCGCTGCAATTCCGTCAGTGTCCTCTGCAGGGGCGCCGGCGAAATCTGGATCGGACCGGAAAACGGTATGTCCATGTCCAGGATCAGATAGATCGCACCGGCGATCAGCGCGGCCGAAACCACGCAGGTCGAAACCGTGATCGCGTTGCGGGGTGCCCTGAAGCCGAAACTGGCGAAGATCAACGCCAGCCACGCAACCAGCATGGCGATCAGCGGCCAAGGGATCGCACCCTCCGACTGCTCGACCAGCACCCAGCGCAATTCCAGCACTTTCTGCATGCGCTGATCGGCATCCTGCAAGATGGCGCTGTGCATCGCGTCGGCAGGCGCCAGCGCCCTGAGCCGGGTGCCGATCTCGGTCATTAGACGTTCGGACAGCTGATTGGCGACGAACGTTTCGTTGGCTTGCAACGTGTCGCCCACCACCCTCTGCGCATAGGCGACCAGCGGCTGGCGCACTGTGTCGGCCTCCGGCCCATACTGGCGCAAGATCCTGTCGAGCAAGATCAGCTCCGTCGCGTAGGTATGCACATTGTGATCGATCGATTCGAAAGTGTTCTTGGCCGAGTTGATCATCAATCCGAGCACCAGCGAGGTCATGACGCCGAACAGGTTGGCGGCGTGCCGAACCACATTGTTCGTATCGTCGTCGCGATGTCTGGTCGGCAGCCTGGGCCATATCGCCATGCTGGCCAGCGGCGCCGCCACCAGGCACAGGAAGATCAGCGCTGCGATCAAAGCTTCACGCATGCCGCCCATTTCTGCACGGGATGGGCCGATTGCCAATGACCCCGGCACCGGTCACGCCGCGAAAGCTGTGTCTGGCGTCTTGCGCGACTGCTCCTGTCTCAGGACACCGGTGCTGCGCCGCCCTCTTGCGTGCGCCGGGCGATGAACGCGTCGAGGACGCCGGCGGTGGCGACCGCCGATGCCGGCGGCTCGAAATCGGCAAGTGTGCGTCTCCAGACACCAGTGGCGCGCTCGCTCGCCGTCTTCGAGCCGCTTTGCGTCCAGTTGCCGAAATTCGACCAGTCGGCGACCAGCGGTTCGTAGAAGGCGGTGCGGTAGCGCGCCATGGTGTGGCCGGCCGAAAAGAAATGGCCGCCCGGTTGCACCTCGGCGATCGCCTCGAAGCCGATAGCGTCGTTGTCGCCGGGCGTGGCAGTGCAGAGTTCGGCGACCGTCTGCAACGCCTCGATGTCGGTGACCAGCTTCTCGAAGGAAACACTGAGACCCCCTTCCAGCCAGCCGGCGGCATGGATGCACATCGTCGCCCCGGCCAGCACCGAGCCCCACAGCGCGAACTGGGTCTCGTGCGCCGCCTGCGCGTCCGAAATGTTGGCCGCACTGCCGCCGCCGGACCGCCATGGCAGCCCGGTGAAGCGCGCCAGTTGGCCGGCGCCAAGCGTCGCCTTGACATGCTCCGGCGTGCCGAAGGCGGGCGCGCCTGATTTCATGTCGACATTGGAGGAGAAGGAGCCGTAGACGACCGGGGCACCGGGCCGCACGATCTGCGCCAACGTCAGTCCCGCCAGCGCTTCGGCATGCTGCAACGTCAGCGCACCGGCGACCGTGATCGGCGCCATCGCGCCCGCAAGGCAGAAGGGCGTGATGACGGAGATCTGCCCGGCCCTGGCGAAATCGATGATGCCTTGCGCCATCGGAATGTCGAGCTGGCGCGGCGAGTTGGTGTTGATGACGGTGTAGCAGTGCGCGCCGGCAAGGAATTCGTCTTCCGACAGGCCGCGCGCCAGCCGCAGCATCTCGAAGCCGTCCTCGACCTGCGGCGTGCCGCGCGCGAAGACGAAGGGAAGCTTGTCGGACAGCGTCAGCTGCGCGCGGTTGACCGCATAGTGGCGAAAGCGGTTGTCGACGTCCTGCGGCTCGATGCAGGGTCCCAGCATGTGCAGCACGTCGAAATGCTGCACCAGCCGTATCAGATCCTCGAAGTCGGCCAGCGTGCCCGGCCGCCGGCCGCGCTCGAGATCGGTGACGTTCGGTGCCCCGCATCCGGCCAGGAAGCTCATCGAGCCGAGTTCGAGCGTCAGATCGCGGGCACGGGTGCCGGCGTTGGCGTGGATCGACTTCGGCGCCGAGGCCAGTGCCGCCGTCACCACGTCGCGGCCGATGCGCACCATGTCGGTGTCGGGATCGACCAGGGCGCCGGCGCGGGCGAAATACTCACGCGCCTGCGGCAGCAGCACCTTGATGCCGAGTTCTTCCAGCACCCGCAGCGCCGTGTCGTGGATCGCGGCGACTTGATCGTCGGAAAAGATCGGTTGTGGCAGGAACGGGTTCTTCAGCGAACGGTAATCGGGCCGGCGGCTGGTTTCCGATCCGGCCTCGCCCGTCCGTCCACGCCGGCGTTCGCGCCTGCCGTCACGTGCCGCGTCATCGACCATCAGAAATCCTCCTCATTGCCGCATCGCCTTGCCCAGGGGATCGTAGGGCGAGGCCACGATGATGCGCGCCGGCCGCTCCGTGCCGACGACATGCACCGAGAGCGCAGTGCCCTCGCCTGCGCAATCGCGGTCGACGAGCGCCAGCGCCAGGCTTTTGCCGACCGTATAGCCATAACCGCCCGAAGTGACGAAGCCGACGCGCCGGCCTTGATGCCAGACCGGCTCGAAGCCGCTGGCGTCGGCGTCGAGGGCATCGACCTCCAACGTCACCAGGCATTGGCCGCTGCCGGCCTGCCGCTGTTTCAATGCCGCTTCGCGACCGGTGAAGTCGCCCTTCCCAAACGCGACGAAGCGGTCGAGACCGGCCTGATCGGGTGTGTAGCCCTGGGTGAATTCACGCGACCAGATGCCGAAGCTCTTCTCCAGCCGCAGCGCGTTCAGCGCGTAGTAGCCGATCTCGGCAAGGCCGAGATCCTCGCCGGCGGCCAGCAGCGTTTCGCGCAAGCCGGCATGCATGGTCACCGGACAACTGATCTCGAAACCGAGCTCGCCGGCGATCGAAAGGCGGGCAACCCGTGCGGACACCATGCCGATGTCGAATGCACCGCAGGCCATGAACGGCAGTGCCGCACCGGACACGTCCTGATGCGTCGTGCGCGCCAGGATTTTGCGTGCATTCGGCCCGGTCAGCAGGAAGCCGCTCATCGTGTCGGAAAGGTCTGTGACGGTGATCCCATCCGCCGCATGGCTCTCGAACCAGCGCATGTGGAATTCCCTGAGATAGTAGGAGCCCATCAGCCAATAGTCGCCACCGCCCCAGTTGAAGACGGTAAGGTCGCCCTTCAGCCGCCCGTCATGGCCGAGCATTGGCGCCAGCCTCGCCTGTCCCGGCTTCGGCAGCCTGCAGGCAAGCAACTGGTCAAGCCATGCTTCGGCCCCAGGCCCGGAGACCGCATAGCGCGCATAGGCCGAGATATCGACGAGACCAGCGGCACGCCGAACCTGCAGCGCCTCGTCGCCGACGATGTCGAAGGCGTTGGAACGCCGCAGCGTGGTGTTCTCGCAAAACCCCATCGGCGCGAAATAAGCCGGGATTTCCAGCCCCCAGGATGCCGTCCATTCGCATCCCGCCGCCGTCATGCCGTCATAGGCGCCGGGGCGTTTCAGCGGCCGTCCGGCCGACAGCCGCTCATTGGGAAAGGTCATGACGAAGCGACGCGAATAGAACTGGCGTGTCGTCTGCCTGAGATATTCGCGATTGGCGGCGAAGGCGCCATAACGGGCAATGTCCATGCCGAAGATGTCGGCTTGCGGTTCGCCATGGATCATCCACTCGGCCAGCGATTTGCCGACGCCGCCACCCTGGCTGAAGCCGGCCATGACGCCACAGGCAACCCAGTAATTCTTGAGCCCGCGCACCGGCCCAACGATCGGATTGCCGTCAGGGGTGAAGGTGAAGGCGCCGTTGACCCATTTGCGGATACCGGCCGTCCTCAGGCACGGAAAGCGCTCATAGGCCTTGGACAGTTCGGGGCTGATGCGGTCGATGTCTTCCGGGATCAGTTCGATGCCGTAATCCCATGGCGCGCCATCCATGTTCCAGTGCTTCGGGTTCTGCTCGTAGACGCCGAGCAGCACGCCCTTGCGCTCTTGCCTGAGGTAGGAAAAGCCGTCGAGATCGACCGCAAGACCGAGTTCCTTGTCGAGGGCGGCAACCTCCGGAATGTCCTCGGTGATGAAATAGTGATGCTCCATCGGCGTCACCGGCAAGTCGACGCCGGCCATGCGGCCGAGCTGCTTTGCCCACAGCCCGCCGGCGTTGACGACATGCTCGGCCACGATCGTGCCTTGCTCGGTGACGACATCCCAGTGCCCGTCGGCCCGCGCCTTCAACGCGACCACCCGGTTGCGCAGGATCACGTCGGCACCACGCTTTCTCGCGGCGCCGGCATAGGCATGCGTCGTTCCATAGGGGTCGAGATGGCCTTCGTTGGAATCGTAGAGGCCGCCGAGCACGTCGCTGACATCGACGATAGGGCAGATCTCCTTGATCTCTTCAGGTGTCACCAGGCGAGCCGTTTCGATGCCGACCGACTGGAACACGGCCCAGGCCGATTTCAGCCACTCCCAGCGATGGGGATCACTGGCCATGTTGACGCCGCCCGTCATGTGCAGGCCCGCGTTCTGGCCGGATTCAGCCTCGATCTCGCGATAGAGCTTGATGGTGTAGTCCTGCAGCGCCGCGACGTTGGGATCGGCATTGAGCGCGTGGAACCCGGCCGCCGCGTGCCAGGTCGAACCGGCCGTCAGTTCAGCCCGCTCGATCAGCGCCACATCGCTCCAGCCGAAACGTGTCAGATGATAGAGCACCGAGGCTCCGACCACGCCACCTCCGATAACGACTGCGCGGTAGTGCGACTTCAAGGCTTCCCTCCCCGGTTCGTCCGAAGGCTGCACCATATACGCACTGGACATATGTGTCTAGTGCGATGCGCACACACCACGCTTTGTCGACTTGAGGTAGAGGGAGTGATCAATTCTTTCGTGCGACCACACGTTTTTGTCGGCGTACAAAGAAGCCGACGGGCGGGCATTGCGCGCTGTCACGCAAGCATCATGTTCGCGCCGTAGACCGCTTTTCGGGGAGGCACGCGCGGCATCATCGATGCCGCACCTCTTTCAGCTTTTTCGCCATCGGCCGCTCCGGCACGCTTTGTTACAAAGAGGATCATCCATGAAACACCTGCACCGAACCGCGTCGCTCGGCGTCGCGCTGGCAATGTTCACCGCCTTGACGCCGGCGCTGGCCGACAGCACCGCGACCGTCGGCGGCATCAGCTTCGTCAACAAGGGACTGGTCGGCGTCGGCCGCATCCCGGCCAGCCAGAAGGACAAGTTTGGCGAGACGTTCGGCTCGGGTTCCGGCATGGCGATCGACACCGCCGGCTGGACGCATAGTGCCGACGGCTACAAGGGTTCGCTCTGGCTGCTGCCGGACCGCGGCTACAATGTCGTCGGCACCACCGACTACCGGCCGCGCCTCAACACGATCGGCATCGAGTTCGCGCCGACCGCGCCTGGTGCGGCGCCCACCGCCGGCAAGGAGCAGTCCGGCGTCAAGGCGACGCTCGCCGACACCATGCTCCTGACCGACGACAAGGGCGCCGATGCCACCGGCCTTGACCCGCTCAACGGCGTGCGCGCCGCTGCGGGCGACATGCCGATCCTGCCCGAGGCCAACGGCAAGCTGGCGCTCGACAACGAGGCGATCGTGCGGCTACCCGACGGATCTATGTTCATCTCCGACGAATACGGCCCGAACATCTATCGGTTTTCTGCCGACGGACATCTGCTGTCGGCGACCCAGCCACCGGCCGCCCTCGTGCCGATGCGCCATGGCGTGCCGAACTTCGCCTCGGACAATCCCGGTCCGGGTGCTGCCGAGCCCGATCCGAAGGATCCCGATACCGGCCGCCAGAACAACCAGGGCCTCGAAGGCATGGCGATGACGCCGGACGGCAAGTTCCTGATCGCCGTTCTGCAGTCGGCGCCCCGGCAGGATGGCGGCGATTCCGGCGCGACGCGCCAGAACACGCGCGCGCTGGTCTATGACGCCTCCGACCTCGCTCATCTCAAGCTGGCGCACGAATATGTTGTGCCGTTGCCGGTGTTCAAGGATGCCAAGGGCAAGACCAAGGTGGCAGCGCAGAGCGAGATCGTGGCCCTGTCCGACCAGACCTTCCTGATGCTGACCCGCGATAGCGGCAACGGCCAGGGATTGAAGGGTGACACCTCGCTGCTTCGCCAGATCAACATCGTCGATCTCTCTGCCGCGACCGACATCGCCGGTGGCGCCTTCGACGCCGCCGACAAGCCGGTGGCGCCCAAGGGCGTGCTCGACCCATCGGTGACGCCGGCCAAGCTGACGCCGTTCATCGACCTCAACGCCAAGGGCGAACTTGGCCGCTTCGGCCTGCACAATGGCGCGCCGAACGACAAGAACAACCTCTCGGAAAAGTGGGAGGCGATGTCAGTGGTCAGCGTGCTCGATCCGAAGCTGCCCGACGACTATTTCCTGTTCGTGGCCAACGACAACGACTTCCTCACCCAGGACGGCTTCCAGGTCGGCGCACCCTACAAGGCCGAGGACGGCGCCGATGTCGACACCATGTTCACGGTCTATCAGGTCACGCTTCCCGGCGTCGCCAAGAAGTAACGACACCACCCCAGGCGGACGCGCCAAACGCGTCCGCCTGGCGGGCAACCCACAGCTCGTGAAGCCACTACTTCAACATCTCCGCGTCCTTCGGTACGCCCGCGTCGATCGGCTCGGCCGTCCTGTTCGACACGGCGGTGTTCTTCGCGGCGGCCGACAGGTTTGCGCGCACGAAGACCGGCGCGGGTCCGTTGACGCGGCCGTAGAGGTCGATGATGTCCTGGTTCATGAAGCGCACACAGCCGGACGAAGCGTTCTTCCCGATCGAATCCCACTCCGGCGTGCCGTGCAGCCGGTACATCGTGTCCTTGCCGTCGCGGAAGAGATACAGCGCGCGGGCGCCTAGCGGGCTCTGCGGGCCGGGCGGCATGCCGTCCTTGTATTTCGCCAGTTCCGGCCGGCGCTGGATCATTTCCGGCGGCGGCGTCCAGACCGGCCACTTTTTCCTCGCCTGGATCACGGCGCTGCCGGTCCATCCGAAACCGGCCTTGCCGAGGCTGACGCCATAGCGGATAGCCTTGCCGCCGTCGCGCACCAGATAGAGGAAGTGGTCGGAGACATCGACGACGATCGTGCCGGGTTTTTCCCCGGTCGGGTCGGACACGATCTGACGCACGAACTTCGGATCCATCTTGGCCACCGGGATCGCCGGCAGCTGATAGCCCTCGTCGACGCGCGCCGCATACATGCTTGCGACATCGCCGAAAGCCGGATCGCTTGGCGGTGCCGCCACTGGCGGCGTCACCACTTCCGTCGTGGTGCACGCCGAAAGAGCCACGGAGGCCGCGCCCAAAGCGGATGCGCCGAGAAACGCGCGCCTGTTCAGGCGCTCAAAAAACAGTGGAATATCGGACATGAACCCCCGGCTTACGAGTTTGATCTAGTAAGGAACGCGCCCCACGCGCCCAGAACCAGTATCCGATTACCGAAGCTTTGAGAACATGATTAGATCAAGGACCGGACCGACATAAGCCTTCGCCGAGTTGCCTGCCATGGACGACAAGATGCCCACGCGCCGGCGCACCGGCGACCTGACCAGCGGCCCGATCCCGCGCACGCTGCTGCTGTTCGCCTTGCCGGTGCTCGGCTCCAACGTGCTGCAGTCGCTCAACGGCTCGATCAACGCCGTCTGGGTTGGCCGTTTTCTCGGCGAATCGGCGCTGACGGCCACCTCCAATGCCAACCTCGTCCTGTTCCTCATCCTCGGCACGGTGTTCGGCATCGGCATGGCGGCCACCATCCTGGTGGCACAGTCGGTCGGCGCCCGCGACCTGGCCGAGGCGCGCCGCATCGTCGGCACCAGTGCGACCTTCTTCTTCCTCGTCTCGGTCATCTTCGCGGTCTGCGGCTGGATATGGGTCGACGCCATCCTCAACACGCTCGGCACCCCGGCCGACGCCTTGCCGCTCGCCCGTTCCTACCTGCGCATCATCTTTGTCGCAGTGCCGATGATGAACCTTTTGTCCTTCGTCATGACCGTGCTGCGCGGTGCTGGCGATTCACGCACGCCATTCCTCTTCATGGCGCTGGCCGTCGTTCTCGACATCGTGCTCAATCCGCTGCTCATCCGCGGCATCGGGCCATTCCCGGAACTCGGCATCGCCGGCTCCGCCACCGCGACGCTGATCGGCCAGACGGTCAGCGTAATCGCCATTCTGATCGTGCTCTATGTGCGCAAGCACCCGCTGCGGCTGGCCGGCGCCAACCTCGCTCTGCTGCGGCCCGACCCTACCTTGCTGCGCATCATCGTGTTCAAGGGAGTGCCGATGGGCCTGCAGATGATCGTCGTCTCGGTGGCGGCGCTGACGGTGATGGGCATCGTCAACTCCTACGGTTCGCAGGTCGCCGCCGCCTACGGCATCGCCGCGCAGCTGTGGACCTACATCCAGATGCCGGCGCTCGCCATCGGTGCGGCGGTCTCCTCGATGGCGGCGCAGAATGTCGGCGCCGGCCGCTGGGACCGGATCGGCCGCATCGCCGCCTCCGGTGTCGGCTTCAACCTGGTGCTGACCGGCGCACTGGTTGCCGTGCTTTGGCTTTTCGACCGTTCGGTCCTCAGCCTGTTCCTGAGCAGCGACAGCGCTGCGATCGACATCGCCGCCCACATCAACAATGTCGCGTCATGGTCGTTCATCCTGTTCGGCATCACCATCGTGCTGTTCGCCACCGTGCGCGCCACCGGCGCGGTGATGCCGCCGCTCATCATCCTGGTGATTTCGGTGCTGGTCGTGCGCACCGGCTTTGCCTATTTCATGCGCGGCGTGATCGGGGAGGAAGCGCTGTGGTGGAGTTTCCCGGCCGGCTCGATCACCTCGCTGGTGCTGGCCGCGGCCTACTACCGCTTCGGCCGCTGGCGCACCATGCACATGATCGAGGACAGGCCGGCTGCCGGCGAGCCGCCGGATACCGGCCTTGGCGTGCCGCGCCAACGCGCGAATATGGCGCCCGAGACGCCGAACGGCTGAAAGACAGGCGATACCTCCACACTTCGCCTGTGACGACGGCGAAGTGATCTTCTTCCACCCGAACCGCGATCCGTCCCGTCGTCAGAGGTGGTCGCCCAGCCACATGGCCGGTAGCCGCCTGTTCCGCTATGGCGTAGATTTCGCCGATAGAGGGGGAGGACTTATGGGCAAAGGCAGGGTCGAAGCATTCACCGATGGCGTCGTCGCTATCATCATCACCATCATGGTGCTCGAGCTGAAAGTGCCGCATGGCGAGGATGTTGCCGCCCTGTTGCCGTTGTGGCCGATCTTCTTCAGCTATGTGCTGTCCTTCATCTACGTCGGCATCTACTGGAACAATCTGCACAACATGTTCCACACCGTGCAGCGCGTCGACGGCCGCGTGCTGTGGGCGAACCTCAATCTTTTATTCTGGCTGTCGCTGATGCCGGTGACGACGGCCTTCATGGGCGAGAACCACTTCGCGCCGGTGCCGGTCGCCGTCTATGGCATCGATCTCGTGCTATGCGCCGTCGCCTATACGATACTGGCCGCAACACTGCATCGCCTGCACGGCTACGAGACCGCCTTTGCCAAGGCGCTGGGGAATGACCGCAAGGGCAAGATATCGCTGACCCTCTACATCGCAGCAGTCCTGCTGACCTTCGTCAGTCAGTGGATTGGCGTCGCGCTTTATGTGCTGGTTGCGATGATCTGGTTTGTGCCGGATAGGCGCTTCGCCCGGGTGATCGAAAAATAGCGCTTTTGTCTGACGCAATTCCAGGCGGAAAAAACCGTTTCACACTTTTCCTGGAATTGCTCTACTTATGTCTACGCAATTCCGGACGGAAAACCGTTTCACACTTTTCCTGGAATTGCTTCACTTGCGCATCGCCTTCAGTTTTTCCGCCACCGAGGCGGCAAGGTCGGCATAGCGCTCCTCCAGCCGTTCCGCCGCCTTGATGATCGAGAAATCATGGCCGAATTTCTCCAGTGCCATGCACAGCTTCTCGACGAACTCGGCTTGTTTCTCCAGGGCGGAAAAGAGCGTTTTCACCTGCGCTTCGCTGATGTCGGGGTTGGCCAGCATCTGCGGCACCTCGCGGCTCATCTGATCGCCGGTGGCGGTCTGTTCCTTCAGAATTGCGACCCAGTCCGTCAATCAGGAAATCTCCATTTGTCACGGCAAAAGTCTCCTTTTGCCGTGGCAACATGCGCAGCCTCGGCCGGGCTGGTCAACCCGGGCCAATGCATGCCGCCCGAATGGGCGCAGCGGCTTTGGGACGACGACATGCATGAAAACAAGGCCTGAAGCGCGCCGCATAAATCGCTTCAAACCCAATGCGCTTTACGCGCAGGGAGGCTTGCGCTGGCCCGTTCCAGCGCTAAGTTCTGCGCCATCGAAAGAAGGACCCCATCGCCCATGATCACCGACGCCGAAATCCAGACCGCCCTGCCCGCGCTTGGCCCGGGCAACACCGCCGTCATCACCGGCGCCGCCAGCGGTATTGGGCTTGCGGCCGCCAAGCGGCTTGCCTTGATGGGCATGAAGATCGTGCTGGCAGACATCGGCAGCGCGCGCCTTGACGACGCCTCCCGCGCGGTTTCCGCGATTGCGGGCGAGGATGCCGTGCTTGCCGTTGCCGCCGACGTTTCGAACGCGGATGAAGTGGACCATCTCGCCGAAAGAGCGTTCGGCGCCTTCGGCGACGTGTCGCTGCTGATGAACAATGCCGGCGTGGGCAACAACCCCGGAAAACCTTGGGGAAACCGCGATGCCTGGAAGCGGCTTCTGGACATCAATTTCTGGGGCGTCGTGCATGGCGTCGAGGCTTTCGCGCCGCGCATGCTGGCCGCGGCCAAGCCCGGCCTGATCGTCAACACCGGCTCCAAGCAAGGCATCACCACGCCGCCCGGCAACCTTGCCTACAATGTGTCCAAGGCTGGCGTGAAGACTTACACCGAAGGCCTGGCGCATGCGCTGCGCAACGAACCCGGCGCCCATCTCGCCGCCCATCTGCTCATCCCCGGCTTCACCTTTACCGGCCTCACCGAGGGCGCGAAGGAAAAACCGGCCGGCGCCTGGAGCGGCGAACAGGTCATTGATTTCATGCTGGAATCCCTGACCAGGGGCGATTTCTACATCCTGTGCCCGGACAATGAGGCGGCGCGGCCGCTGGATGAAAAGCGCATGGCCTGGGCGATCGGCGACATCATCGAGAACCGCCCGGCCCTGTCGCGCTGGCATCCGGACTACAAGGAGAATTTCGCGGCGTTCATGAAGCAATGAGCATGACCGCACGGTTGATCCCGAACTAAACCGCGGACGCTTCAGGCCGCGTGCTTTTTCGGCCCGCGCTTCTGCGCCACGGCCTTCTTTGCCGCCATGGCGGCGATCTTCTCGTCATGCCGCCTGGCCGCACGCTCGCATTTGTCACGGATCTCCTCGACCTCCGATTCGGTCAGATGTTCGATGCCGATGAAGTTGTTGTGGCCCTCGCTGACGCGGATCAGCTCGTCGAGCTTGGCCTGGATCGCCGCGCCGTCGCGGTTCTGGGTGTTCTGGATGAGAAAGACCATCAGGAAGGTGATGATGGTCGTGCCGGTGTTGATGACGAGCTGCCAGGTGTCCGAAAAGCCGAAGAACGGCCCGGTCACCGCCCAGACGACGACGATCAGGCAGCAGGTGGCAAAGGTCAGCGGCAGGCCGGTGACGTGGGCGACCCTGTTGGCGATCTTGGTGAAAAGCTTTTCCATGTGTCGAAATCCCTCAACGCAGCGGCGCGATGAGAAACAACCGGCGACCGCTTCAGGTTCCCGGCGCAAACAAATACGTCAGGCGCAATTGGCTACACGCATAAAGAGAACAAGGCGGAAAACACGCCTTATGGCTTCAATGCCACAATAGCGGCACAGGCAAGAGTGCCTGTTCCTTCCGCTACCCAGCGGGTTATCTCCAGCCCCTTCCGCCGCGCCACCCCCGCATGGCGGAAGGGGTTTCAGTCCGGTCAGATGGCGTCGTTTTCCCAGCGGTCGAGGAACGCCTCGATCGGCAATGCCTGCATGTCGGGAACCGCCCTGGCGAGCTTTTCGACCGGCCAGTCCCACCACGCGAGCGCTTCGATCCGAGCCGCGACAGTGGCCGGGAAGCGTGATCTGAGCGGTCTGGCCGGCACCCCGGCGACGATGGCGTAGGACGGTACGTCATGCGTCACCACCGCATTGGCGCCGATGACGGCGCCATTGCCGATGGTGACCCCGGGCATGATCACCGCGCCATGGCCGATCCAGACATCATGGCCGATGGTCACTGCTTTCGCCTGCCGCCGCTCGCGGAATGCGGCGTCGACGCCCCGCCAGCGAAAATACTCGTTCGGCCGGTAACTGACCTTGTGCTGGGTCAGCCGCTCGATGGGGTGCTCCAGCGCGTTGATGCGGCTGTTTGAAGCGATCGAACAGAATTTGCCGATCGTCGTGTAGATCGCTTCGGCGTGGCGCTCGAAATAGGAGAAGTCGCCGACGCTCACCTCGCGCAGTACCACCCTCTCGCCGATCGAGGCGTAGCGGCCGAGCTTGCAGGCCTTCAGTTCCGCGGTCGGATGGATGCGCGGCTCGGAATCCTTCGGGACGAGATTTTCGGAACGGTCCATGCGGGCGGCTTTACCCCGAGGCGGTTGGTCCCGCAAGCGGGACCAACCCGTCCGTAAGCTCGGTTCCAGCCGACCCACCTATTTCGGCTTGCCGCTGGTCCACACCACGTTCTGGCCGTAGAGCGGCACGGTGGTGACCGACATCTTGGCCGAGCCGTTCTGCACCTGGCGTGAATGCGACAGGTAGATCAGCGTCTCGTTGGCCTTGTCGTAGATGCGGTTCACCACCTGCTTCTTCCAGATCAGGCTGATGCCTTGCTTGAACACTTCCTCGCCGCCTTCGCTCATATCGATGTCGCCGATGGTGATTGGGCCGGTCTGGCGGCAGGAGATCGAGGAGTCGGACGGATCCTCGAACCAGTTGCCCTTATGCAGGCGGTCGATGATGCCACGATCGAAATAGGCGACGTGACAGGTGACGCCCTCCACCTTCGGATCCTTGATCGCCTCGACGATGATGTCGTTGCCCAGCCAGTCGACACCGACCTTGCCGACTTCATCGGCGACGGCCGTGCCAGCGCCAAGGACAACGCACGCGGCCAACGCGCCGCCGATCAGTTTCCGCCCAATCAGTGCTTGCAAGGGAGCCTCCTGCTTCGAGTTGCCGGTCACAGGTGGGGCGACCAACCCCGCTTTGCAAGCATATACGTCAACACCACTGCGGTTGCGGCAACGCGGCACTTTGCCTGGACGGGGTCGAACCGTTAAGACTGTCGTGCTGGCGCGGCCTTGGGCCGGCGCCCCGATGATTCTGTGGACGGACCTTACTGATGATGCGTTCTATTCTGGTCGGCATTCTCGTCCTGATGGCGGCCGGCATCGGCTGGCTGACCTTCGACTGGTACCGCGGCCACTATGGCGGCGAGCCCTTCGGCGCTGCCTTCACGCTGGTCGACCAGAAAGGCGCGCCGATCACCGAGGCCGCGTTCAGGGGCCAGCCCAGCGTCGTCTTCTTCGGCTTCACCCATTGCCCCGAAGTCTGCCCGACCACGCTGTTCGAACTGGCCGGCTGGCTGAAGACCCTCGGCGACGACGGCAAAAACCTGCATGCCTATTTCGTCTCGGTCGATCCGGAGCGCGACACGCCCGATGTGATGAACGCCTATGTCAGCAATTTCTCCGACCGCATCGTCGGCATCACCGGCGATCCGGACAAGGTCCATGCCATGGCCAAGTCGTTCGGCATCTACTGGAAGAAAGTCGACACCGGCGACGGCGACTACACGATGGACCATACCGCCTCGGTGCTGCTGCTCAACGCCAAGGGCGACTTTGCCGGCACCATCGCCTATGGCGAAAGCGCTGACACGGCCGTCGCCAAGTTGAAGCGACTGGCCGCGGGCGCATGATCCCGAACCGAAGGACCGCGTCAGCGAAAAGTGGGAACCGGTTTTCGGACAAGATCATGCTCGAGCAAGACACATAATCCATGACCCAGACGCGGCTTCATTTCATCACCGGAAAGCTTGAATCCATCAGCATTTTCGCGGCGTTTGAGGCGGCCTTCGAGGATGAAGGCCTGCCGATCGCCGTGCTGGAGGTCGATGAGGATCGCGACATCTACGAAGTGTCGCTCTATGCCGATGGCGACGTCGATGCGGTCGAGACGCGGGCCAAGGACATCCTTGCCGGCCTTTCCATTGCTAGGCCGATCGGCCGCGAGGCCCTGCCCGACATCGACTGGGTGGCGCGCTCGCTGGAAGGCTTGAAGCCGGTGCGCGCCGGCCGTTTCTTCGTCCACGGCGCGCATGACCGCCGGAAGCGCCACAGCGGCGAACTGGCCATCGAGATCGAGGCGGGCCTTGCCTTCGGCACTGGCCACCACGGCACCACCGCCGGCTGCCTCGAAATGCTTGAAAAGGTCATGCGCCGCGAGCACCCGCGCAATGCACTCGACCTCGGCACCGGCAGCGCGGTGTTAGCCATCGCCGTCGCCAAGCTGGCGCACATTCCGGTGCTGGCCACCGACATCGATCCGGTGGCGGTGAGAGTGGCTGCTGCCAATGCGCGGCTCAACAACGTCAAGGCACTGGTGGAGACCGTGACCGCGCCGGGCTTTCACCACCCGATCTTTGGCAAGCGCGCGCCCTTCGATCTCATCGTCGCCAACATATTGGCGCGGCCGCTGATGCGGCTTGCCCCGCAAATGGCCGATCATATCGCACTTGGCGGCTCGATCGTGCTGTCAGGCATCCTCGAGCGCCAGCGCAACGCCGTCGTCTCGGCCTATGTCGGCCAGAACTTCCGCCACTTGCGCACCTTGCACCGCGAGGGCTGGGTGACGATCCACCTCAAGCATTGAGGCCGACACGCTGGCAACGACCCAGCTTGGACCAAGCCCGGCCGGTTGTCAGTCAAGCGATGCTGTAGCAGGTTGCGCCAGCCGGAAATCGATTCCGGTTTTCATGCCCATGCGCTACATCAATGCCGAATTCAGGGAGGCCACAATGTTCCAGACCTTCGATTCCGCGGGCGATCCGGCAGTCGGCAAGCCGCGCATCGCGCTGCTGCTCCAGTGGCTGGCCGCCAACGAGCTGGACGGCTTCATCGTGCCGCGCGCCGACGAACATCAGGGCGAATATGTCGCCGATCGCTCGGCGCGGCTGAAATGGCTGACCGGTTTCAGCGGCTCGGCCGGTGTCGCCGTCGTGCTACGCGACCGCGCCTTCGTCTTTGTCGACGGGCGCTACACGCTGCAGGTGCGCCACGAGGTCGATCTCGACATTTTTTCGATCGAAAGCCTGGTCGACAACCCGCCAGCTGTCTGGCTGAGGGACGCCATCGGCAAGGGCGCGCGGCTCGGCTTTGACCCGTGGCTGCACACGATCAGCGAGGTCAAGGCGCTGCAGGCTTCGGCCGACAAGACCGGCGCTGTGCTGGTGCCGCTCGACAAGAACCCGATCGACATCATCTGGAAGGACCAGCCCGAGGCGCCGGTGGCGCCGGTCGAGCTCCACCCGATCGGCTTTGCCGGCGAGCTCGCCAAGGACAAGCTGGCGCGGCTGGCAACGGCGATCGCCAAGGACGGCGCCACCCATGCGGTGCTGACCGACCCCTCCTCCATCGCCTGGGCCTTCAACATCCGTGGCGGTGACGTGCCGCATACACCGCTGGCGCTCGGCTTCGCCATCCTCGCAGCCGACAGCTCTCACCAGCTTTTCATGGACCAGCGCAAATTCTCGCGCCAGGTCGAGGCCTATCTCACGCAGCTCGCCGAGCCGCATCAGCCCGGCGAATTCGAAGCGGCGATCGTGGCCCTTGCCAAGGGTGGCGCGAAGATCGCGCTCGACCCGGTGCTGGCGGCCGACAGGCTGCGCATGTTGGTCGAAGACAATGGCGGCACGGTGGTTGCCGCAGCCGACCCCGCCCGCATTCCGCGCGCCACCAAGAACCAGGCCGAGATCAACGGTTCCCGCGCCGCGCATCGGCGCGATGGCGCTGCAGTGGCGAAGCTTTTGTGCTGGCTGGAGCGCCAAAAACCCGGCTCGCTCGATGAGATTGCCGTGGTGACCAGGCTTGAAGAGACGCGCCGGCAGACGGGCGAGGAAACCCAGATGCCGCTGCGCGACGTCTCTTTCGACACCATTTCCGGCGCCGGCCCGAACGGCGCCATCATGCATTACCGTGTGTCGCGCACCACCAGCCGCAAGCTGCAGGCCGGCGAATTGTTCCTGCTCGATTCCGGCGGTCAATATCAGGACGGCACCACCGACATCACCCGCACGGTGCCGATCGGCCAGCCGACCGAGGAAATGCGCGAACGCTTCACGCTGGTGCTGAAAGGCATGATCGGCATCTCGACGCTTCGCTTCCCCCCCGGCACGCGCGGCTCGGAAATCGACGCCGTCGCCCGCATGGCGCTGTGGAAGCACGGCTGCGACTTTGCCCACGGCACCGGCCATGGCGTCGGCTCCTATCTGGCCGTGCATGAAGGCCCGCAGCGCATTGCCCGCACCGGCACCGAAAAGCTGCTCGAAGGCATGATGCTGTCCAACGAGCCCGGCTACTACAAGGAAGACTCCTACGGCATCCGCATCGAAAACCTGATCCTGGTGACGCCGGCGGAACAGGTCGAGGGCGGCGACATCGCCATGCACGGCTTCGAGACGCTGACGCTGGCGCCGATCGACATCCGCCTGGTGCGCACCGATCTGCTGACGCGCGACGAATTGCACTGGCTCGACGCCTACCATGCCCGCGTGCTGGCCGAGATCGGACCGATGCTCGACGGCGAAACGCTGGCCTGGCTGGAAAAGGCGACCGCGCCGCTGCCGCACGATGCGAAGATTTAGGGGCTGGTCTTGGAAAGCTGGCGCTACCCCTCATCTGCCTGCCGGCATCTTCTTCCCGTATAGTGACGGGGAGAAGGGGCCGTTGCGACCTCGGCGCCCTTTTCTGCAACGCTGGCGATTGGCGAAACCCTCAATGACAGCGTCTTTCTCCCCGTCTCTATACGGGGAGAAATGCCCGGTGTCCGAACCTGATAGATAGGTAACAGAATGGACCGATAGCATAGGTGA
>NZ_JBWKME010000073.1:0-7541 GCF_056431085.1 Mesorhizobium waitakense
GCATGATTCATGCTGAAAATGAGCGATCAACCGCCTGCACGCTACGTGGGGATGCCTACGCGCTTACGCTTCTCCGGGGAAATCTGTCCATAATTCCGGAGACGGCGCTGAGCAAGCGGTACCTGCTGCAGGCCCGGCACGCCATTATCGATCGATTGCGACGGCTCTCTCCTGCCCATTGACCCACAGGAAGGCGGCCATCCGCCGCGATCGCGGCCACGACCACCGATGGCTTCCTGCCGGCGGTGTTGAGGCGATGATTGCGACCGCAGAGCTACTAGAGCACGTCCTGTTTAATCTTGGTCATATCCGGCGGCCTGGAAGTAGTTGGCGTGAACTAATCAAGGAGCGAGCCGACCGCGTCCCACAGAGCCGTGATGGTTCTCTCGGCCTTGGCGCGCAGGAGTGCCTTGAGTTTTGAGAACGCGTCCAAGGGTTCTGTAAACAGGGCCGGATCAATCGCCTTATCTGGTCCGGAAGCGACACTCATCGCCAAAGGGCGGTACCATCCTTTGATGTCCGACCCAGCTTGGCCGCCAACGCCACTGTGATCTTTCGAGTGAGCGACCGAGTCCGGTCTTGACAACCGTAGGAAAATGCACGCCCCCAGAATATGCGATGCGCCGATGGATCCGAAGGCTTGTTCGGTCACGATGACAAGGCTCCGGCTTTGGCCGCAGGGGAGGCGGACACCATCCTTGTATGCCACCGCCGATGATCAAAGGCGAAGCTTCATATTTTTTGGCCCCGCTCTGGAGCCAGGGGACCAGGCCACCGCTCGATCGAGGTGGAACTGATAAAGTCAGGGGGCTCGGGTTTCGCACGTGGCGCGCGCCCCAGAAGGCTGTCGAGGATGCGACGCGCACGCCAAGCAAGCAGGCTTAGGCTCGGATCGACCAGCCCGCGCTGCCCGAGGCTCGCGTTCTGGACGAAGATGCGTCTGTCGCGCGGTCCGTCCCAGCGCACCGAAAAATCCTCGCAAATAGCCAACTCATTGTCGATCTGCTCCAACCGGTCCGCGATCGGTTCCAAGAAGTCTGGCAACGCGTTCTGGTAACCAGTAGCCAGGATAACGATGTCGGCCGTAACCTCTCCGACATCTTCCATGCCGCGCTGCAGGATCAGCCTGTGGCCCGCACCGACGTTGACGCAGCGTGAAACTTTGCAACCCGGCTGCAGTGTGATCTCACATTCGTTTGGCTCGAGAAATGTGTGGCGGTACAGCGCCTGATAGGTCGCGCGTAGCGTGCTTTCTGAAATGCCGTCCGAGGCAAGCACGAAACGACGCAGGAACAGCTTGCGCTGCGACTCGCTCATCCCCGCCAAACGATCCGAAAAGCAGGACATGAACAGCTCATTTGTGAATGGGCTGTTGTCGAGAGGCACGTAGATTTGGCGCTGCGAGACCCAAGTGATCAATCGAGGCCGTAGTTCTTTCGGCAGGCCGACGAGGTGCAACAGCACCTCGGCCCCCGACTGGCCTCCGCCAACGACGCAGACATGCTTTTTCCCCACCTCAGGATGGATGTCTAGCAAAGCGGATGAGTGGAACAGGTTGCGTCCAGTCCAACCCTGAAACTGAGGCGGAATCTGCGCCTGCTTGCCAATGCCAACCACGACGTCTCTGGCGCCGAGAACCGCGTTATCCGTGCGCACCCGAAATTCGCCGTCATAGTAGATTTCGCGCACGGTCTCGCCGCCGCGGACAAGCGGGTTTCTGTGGAACGCCCATCTCAGGTATTGCTCGAACTCAGCTCTGAGCACGGCGTTGAATTGTGCGTTCAGAAAATGGTACAGACGGCCGTGCTCGTGCAAGTAGTTTACGAAAGTGTAGGCTGATCGCGGATTCACCAGCGTAACCAGATCCTCGAAGTGGCTGACTTGGAGTTGCGAGGACTCGAATGTGATGGCTGGATGCCAGCGCAAGTCGACCTGCCGATCCAAGAACTGCGCCTCTAGTCCTGTTTGCTCGTCGTGTATCTGACACGCAAGACTCAAATTCAACGGCCCAGCTCCGACCCCAATGCAAGAGAGCTCCACTTGCCTTGCTCCTACAGGTGTTTCCCGGCCAGGCGGCATGTTCGCGGCAAATATCGGCTTGCGCCCCTCGCGGGCGTTATCGAGCTCCGGTCCTGACCGGATTTGCGACAATTGTCCTGCGCGTTCGGGCTATCGAACATAGACGCCGAGCATTCCAACCGGTGGCAATCGACGGGTCATGGTGGCGACATGGGTTGGGGGGCATCAACGCATGTCCTTGCCGCCGGCCTCCACGACCACGTCGCCATCACTCGACACGGTTGCCAGGCCCATCACGTATTTGAAGCCGGCGCATGATGCGCCGGCCTTTCGGCGGCTTGGTGGCAGGCAAGGGCGCGGTTTTCACCGCGGCGTCGGGCATTTTCGGTGCGCATGAAATCATGGACGACGTTTCTCGCTGATACGTTCGCAGAATCCCGTGCATAGGCCGTGCCAAAGAAGGAAATCAGATCAAAGCAATTGGTTGGCGGATTTTCAAACCTGTCGGAAATCCGACATTGAGGGGTGCGCCTCACGGCGGCGCCCGATTCGCACGTCGATGTCGCCCTTTTTCGAAGAGCCAATCCGTCACCTTTTGAACCAGAAGATTCGGAACAAGGACGGTGTCTTTATCATCGGACGGTGCAGGCCCTTGTATCTCCAGCTGGACAGACCGCGACATGCCTTGTCATCAAAGTCGGCAGTCGCAAGAGCAACCAGATTCTTCACCAATCATGCCGTTGCACTGGGTCGATCACGACATCCTCGAAGGCAGCGATGATGGCGGGTGACGCCATCTCATTCCCGCCGCGAGGCCTCTCTCATGGGAAAGCAATTCGCTCGGACGATGCTCTTGATCAGATGGTTGCGGATGGGCGCATGCCCAGACCTAAGCGCATCAACTATCGCACTAGCTGGGAACCTCACCAACTGCATTGTCGACCGTATAGAGATAGCCGGAAGAGCTTTGCGCTATAATCACATTGCCAACCACGCATCCAAGAGAACAAGCGCCATTTGGTCCCTGCGACCCAATCTAGGCGCGGAGGGATGAGGCCGCTAAGCAACCTTTTGCGCGCCCACAGGTAGGCCAGGATCACGGGCGCCGCGATGCGCTCGGCATTATCGAAGTGAATTGCGTTCTCCGTCGCCGCGAAATGAGAAAATTGCAGCAATGCCCTTGATGTCGCCGCGAACGATCCGGTGCCCTCAAATCCGACAACGCTGCTCGCCAAGAGCTCCATGTTGCCACGGTCGGCGCCATCAATGCGAAAACACCCCTGAAAAAGCTCGACCTACGGTTTGGCGATCTGCCTCAGAAGCAACCGATTGCCCCGTGGCCGAAGTCGATCCGAAGCTCGGTCAGTTCGCGTAGAGCTTCACTGCTCGAGTTTTCCGCGGTGCCCACGGAACCCGCACAGGAGACCGATCATGCGTCTACGGCTGCACGCGTTGTCGGGTCTTCGACAAAGTCGGACATGAGACACAGCGCCATCAGAGCCATCTCATTGTTGTGAAACGATTTTCTCATTTGGCACGACACGTGCTGCACTATCCACATACGCACTTCGGCGCGGATAGAGGAGAAATCATTCCATGATCACGCTGGCCGAACATGTGGTCGCCCCCGCGAAAGCCGAGCTTTCCCGAGCCGACGGAGAATCTTGCGCTTGTTTTCCAGTCCACATCATTCTTCAGGTTATCCGGACATGACGGCATTCGATTTGCGCCCAACGCTGAATGCTCCCGACGATGATCCCTATCTTTGGCTTGAAGATGTAGAAGGCGAACGGGCACTTGACTGGGCGGCCAGCCAGTCGGCCAGGACCTTGGAGCACTTCGATGGAACACAGTTCGAGCGCGATCACGATGCCCTGACAGCGATTTTCGACCGTCTCGACAACATTCCCCTTATCACTCGCCGCGGACAGCACCTCTACAATCTCTGGCGAGATGCCCGAAACCCGCGCGGACTGTGGCGGCGAACCACCCTTGCCGCCTATATGACGGCCGATCCCCAGTGGGAGCCCCTGCTCGATCTCGACGCGCTCGCCGCCCGCGACAGCGAGGACTGGATCTGGGGCGGCGCGTCGGTCGAGCCTGACAAACGGGAACGAGCCGTTCTGCGCCTGTCGCGTGGCGGCAGCGCCGCGGTCGCGCATCGCGAATTCGATCTGGGCACTCTGAGCTTAGTCGCCGACGGTTTCAATCTCCCGGAGGCGAAGGGCGGCATCAATTGGCTCGACCCCGACACGCTTCTGCTGTCCAGTGCCTTTGGTGATGGCATGGCCACCCGCTGCGGCTACGCGCGCACCGTGCGGCTGTGGAAGCGTGGCGCGGATCCGCTCACCGCGCCGGTAATCTTCGAAACCGGTTCCGAATCCCTCGGCGTGTCTGGCCATCTGGATCGCACCGCCGAGAGCGAGCGCCTTTGGTTCATCGAGAGGCCGGCCTTCTTCGAGAAGATAATCCGAATCGGCGACAGAAGCGGGCCGAAGATGCAGATCGACCTTCCTCGGGACGCCTGGTGGAATGGCTTCGGCGACTGGCTGGCGGTAAAGCCGCGCAAGCCCTGGACCGTGGGAGGGACGACCCATGCCGCCGACACGCTGATAGGCATCTCGCTCTCTTCCTTCATCGCCGGAAAGCGTGATTTTAGCACCCTCTTTGAACCAGGCGACAGGCGCTCCCTGCAGTCCTTCTTCTGGAATGACTGCAAGCTCATCATCTCCTATCTCGTCAATCTCGTTCCGCGTTTCGAGATGTTCACCCCCGGCCGTCAGGAATGGACACGCCTAGCGCTGGAGACAGTACCTACCGAAGGAACTGTTTCTCTCTGGCCGCTCGATGCGGAACGGCACGTTTCCAATGGAGAGGTCCTCGTTTCGGCTCAGGACCCGATCACGCCGCCGCAGCTTTTCCTCTTCGACCTCAATGCCACGCCTCTCGGCGCTCCAGTGATCCTGAAGCGCCACCCGGAGAATTTCGACGCATCCGGTCTAGCGGTCACGCGACACGAGGCAGTCGCGACCGATGGTGAAATGATCCCCTATACGCAGGTCGGCCCGGCGAATAGCGACGGGGATGCTCCGCTTCACCTCACCGCCTATGGCGGGTTCGGCATATCGTGCCTGCCCTCCTACAACTCCCCGCTCGGCAAGCTATGGCTCGAACGCGGCGGCACTTGTGTGGTGGCGAATATCCGAGGGGGCGGCGAGTTCGGCACCCGTTGGCACGAGGCGGGTCGTAGGGAGGGCAAGCGTCTTGCGCATGACGATTTCGCCGCCGTTGCCACCGATCTCGTGCGAAGGGGCATCACGCGGTCGAGGCGGATTGCCGCCGAGGGCTGCTCAAATGGCGGTCTGCTGATTGCCAATATGCTGACCCGCTATCCCGAGCTTTTCGGTGCGCTGTTCTGCGCAGTTCCGCTTATCGACATGCGCCGCTACACCAAGCTTTTTGGCGCAGGCGGGATTGGCGAATATGGCGATCCCGACAAGCCGGAGGATTGGACTTTCCTCCGGGAAATCTCCGCCTATCACGCCGCAACGCCGGGACAGCCCTATCCGCCGATCCTGCTTGCCACCACGAAGCGGGACGACCGCGTCCACCCGGGCCACGCGCGCAAGACGGCCGCAAAGTTGCAGGCTCTTGGCTATCCGGCTTACTTCTACGAGGCCAGCGCGGGCGGGCACGGCTACGGCAAGAACAATCGGGAGCGGGCCGCATTCGTCGCCCTGGGCCACAATTTCCTTCGCAGTGCGATCGGCTGGCGCGCCGATAGCGGTCGATAGGTGGCCGGGATCAACAAGAGCAACATTTCAACAAGTAGCACAGGTCGATTTTTGTGAGCACACGCAGAACGGGTGCTCGGTCTCACCAACATGAGCAGGAGGCTCATCCGGTCTCAGCAAGTTCGAGCAGGATCTTTCATAGTGCAGTGCGTCATCTCTGAAGAGCAAGGAAAGAACATCATGGCGAAAAAGCGAATGGGCGTGGCGCGGGAGGTAGCAGCGGCCCTCGTCCTCATTGTGGTGGGACAGCAGGCCGTCGCGGCGGACCTGGTGCAAGCCGCGAGCGTCCCGCAGGCAGGAGCCTCGGTCACGGAATGGCCAAGCCCTTGGCAGGTCCGCCTGCGCGCGTTGGGGGTCATCACTGAGGATTCAGGCCACGTCAACGCGGTGCCCGGCTCCGGTCTTTCCTATTCGGACTCCCTGACACCGGAACTCGATATCTCCTATTTCTTCACCGACAACATCGCCGCCGAACTCATACTCGGCACGACCTACGCCAACATCGACGGCCAAGGAACGATCGGTGGGCTGGGCAAGGTCGGCAAGGTTTGGCTGCTGCCGCCAACGCTCACACTGCAGTACCATTTTACCGATTTCGGCGCCTTCAAGCCCTATGTCGGTGCCGGCGTGAACTACACGATCTTCTATAACCAGGATGCCGGCAGCGCCGATGCTCTCAAGGTTAAGAACACGTTCGGCACCGCGCTACAGGTCGGATTCGACTACATGGTGGATCAGCACTGGGGTGTCAACTTCGACGTGAAGAAGCTTTTCCTGAAGCCAGACTTCGACGTCACGGTAGGCGGCGCGAAGCTGACAGGCAAGGCCGCGCTCGATCCCTGGTTGATAGGCGCAGGTGTCACCTACCGTTTCTGATACCCGCAGCGAAGGTCGGTTGCGACAGCCGATCTGAAAGGAGGGCGCCTCGTGCGCCCTTTTGCCGTCCGCCCTGCATCTCGACGGGCAGCAGCCAATTGCGAGACTACACTTGAAGAAGCCGTTGTCGAAAGGGGGCCTCCCCGCTCCCACAGAACAAAGAAGGGTACGCTTGGTCAACGCGACCTGGACTAACGCCTGAAATGGAAGTGTTTAGACGCACCAGGGAGCAGGATGGCTTTGCCGTGTTGATGCGATGCTGCGGCCACACTCCTCGCCGACATAGTCTCCCGGAAGCATGTCTGAGCTCTATGCAGCACGATCGGCTATCCGAAGATCATCCGGTTGGATCAGGGAGCGAGTTCGCCTTTCACGACTTCGACTATGCCTGCACCAAGGCGTCATCCTATGCCCGCCGGATCATCGGCTGGCGGGTGAAAAGAGCCCCCGGCTTGTGGTGGTGAAGGGCGTGCCCCTGAGCGCCCGTTCAGGCGGAGCCTGGTCGGGATTGCACAGCCGGAACGGGCGCGGCAGGTTGGCTTTTCGGCTTTAGTCTAGCTTTGAAAGCGGCTCTGAAGCACCAGGATTCGTTTCCACTTTCGACGATCTCGCAACGATGCGTAAGGCGTTCGAGCAGCGCGGTCATTTTTGGAAATTTGTCCCCGCCCGAGACGCGCTTGGTAGGCAAAACGCGGGTTTTGCAGCCTTTCGCTCTACAACTTGTGATTGCGAATAGGCGACGCGTCGGCCCCCAATCGAGGCCGACGCAGCTTTTACTTTCATCCTGTTTGTCGTGCGGCTATCGCTTGTTCAGTTTCGGCGGTAGAACACAATGATGTCGTTTTGCCTGCC
>NZ_JBWKME010000074.1:0-26119 GCF_056431085.1 Mesorhizobium waitakense
CACACTTTCGCAGATTCGATACACACAAGGGGTGCTGGACGGATTGAGGCGCCGGTGTTTTCTGGAACACCCCTCATCCGTCGCCTGCGTCGACACCTTCTCCCACAAGGGGAGAAGGAAGGCGTTACTTACTTCGACCGTGAAAACGCCAGCCACAGGCCGCCACCGACCAGGAAGCTGCCGCTGATCCTGGACATCAGCTTGATGCGGCTGGCCGACAGCAGGCGCCCGGCACGGCCAGCGGCCAGTGCATAGGTCGAATCCGAGATGGCGGCGAAGATCATGGCGGTGAGGCCCATGACGACGATCTGCAGCGAGTAGTTGCCCTGAGGCGCGATGAACTGCGGAAAGAAGGCGCCGAAGAACACCAGCGTCTTGGGGTTGCTGAGCGCCACCAGCAGGCCCTGCAGGAAGAAGCCGCCGCGCGGTTTCCTTGCCGTTCCGTCGGCGTTCAGCGTGCCCTTGGAACGGAACATCTGCACGCCCATCCAGATCAAATAGGCGGCGCCGATCAGCCGTACCCATTCGAACCAATGACCCATGCCCGAGATCAGCGTGTTGAGGCCGATGCCGACGATGGCGATCATCACGGCAAGCCCGGCCTGCGTGCCGGCGACATTGGCGAGCCCGGCGCGGGAGCCATGGCGGATGCTGTTGGCGATGATCAGCGTGACCGTTGGGCCGGGCACCAGGATGATGACGATGCAAGCGAGGACATAGGCAGCGTAGAGTTCCAGCGACATGATTTTTCCTCAAGGATGCCGCCGGGGGCGGCGCGGACTGACGACAATCAATGCATGGCAGCGCAGCCGGCGCAAGCCGGCACGCTAAGAGCTGCGATGAGCTAATGCATCGGTTCAGGCGCCGGCCTGCCAGGGCAGCGTCGCCTCATAGGCGGCCGCCGCTCGGAGCACGGCAAGATCGCCGCGTGGCCGGCCGATCAACTGCATGCCCATCGGCCGGCCCTTGTCGTCGAAGCCGACCGGCACGTTGACCGCCGGGCAGCCGCCCAGGGTGGCGAATGCGGAAACCTGCATCCAGCGGTGGTAGCTGTCCATCGCCCGTCCGGCGACCTCGCGCGGCCACGGCGTGCCGACATCGAAGGGGAAGACTTGCGCGGTCGGTAGCGCGATCAGGTCAAAGCGGTCGAAGATCGACAGCAGCGTGCGATGCCAGGATGTGCGGATGACCGAGGCCGCACGGACCTGCGGCGCCGTCAGCCGCATCGCGTTCTCGACCTCCCAGACGGCTTCCGGCTTGAGCAGGCCACGCTTCGAGGGATCGTCATAGTGGGTTTTGAGAGCACAGCCGCTGCTGGCCTGGCGCAGTGTGACAAAAGCCTGCCACAGCGCTTCGAAATCGAAATCCGGCTGCAGAGGCTGCCAGGGGAAGGAGGATGCATCCGCCAATCGGCCGAGCGCTGTCTCGCAGAGATCGAGAATCCCGGCTTCGACCGGCAGATGACCGCCGAGGTCGCCGAACCAGGCGATGCGGCCGCCAGTCGTCCCTGTCGCAAGCCCGTCGAGGAACGAGCCAGGTTTCTCATAGGACAATGGCGCGTGCGGATGATAGCCCGCCTGCACGTCGAGCAGCAGGGCCATGTCGCGGACGTTGCGGCCCATCGGCCCATCGACACCCATCTGCGCATGAAAGACCTCGACGTCGGGTCCGCCGGGAACTAGCCCTTGCGACGGGCGGAAGCCAAAAACATTGTTCCAGGCGGCCGGGTTGCGCAGCGAGCCGCCAAAGTCGCTGCCATCGGCGACAGGCAGCATGTCCAGCGCGAGCGCCACCGCCGCGCCACCGCTCGAGCCGCCGGCGGTCAGCGCCGGATCGAAGGCGTTCAGCGTCGGCCCGAACACATTGTTGTAGGTGTTGGAGCCAAGCCCGAATTCCGGAACGTTGGTCTTGCCGATGATGATGGCGCCGGCGTTGCGGATACGCTCGACGAAGAAATCATCCTCCTGCGGCACGAAATCGGCGAAGATCGGCGAGCCTAGCGAGGTCCTGAGGCCCGTGGTCGAGGCGAGGTCCTTGATAGCGATCGGCAGGCCGAACAACGAGCCGGTTTCGGCATCTGCCCCTCGGGCATCGGCAGCGTCGGCCTCGCGCAGGATGTCGCCACGGTCGCGCAAGGAGACAATGGCGTTGACCAGCGGGTTGACCGCCTCGATCCGGTCGAGGAATGCCGTCACCACCTCGCGGACGGAAAGTTTCCTTTGGCGGATCGCATCGGCAAGTGCGACCGCGGACAGGCGACAGATGTCGCTGGCCGGCGCCACGGCATGTTTCGTCTGAGGGCGCAGCATCTCAACGCGTTTCCTGCAATGCCTGGTCGACATCCTTGGCCAGCGGAATTGCCGGCTGGGCGCCTGGCTTCAGGCAGGCCAGCGAGCCCGCCGCGCCGGCGCGCGTCAGCGCCTGTTCGAGCGCCAGGCCGGACGACAGGCCGGCGGCGAAGTAACCGCAGAACGTGTCGCCGGCGCCGACCGTGTCGACAGGGGTGATCTTCATTGCCGGGACGGTCAGGAAATCGCTTGGCGTCGCCGCCATCACGCCTTCGCCGCCGAGCGTCACGACGATGGTGCGGCCGGTCTTCCCGGCATAGTCTCGCATGCGCGCCGCCCGGTCGCGGCCGTTGAGAGACAGCGCCTCGCCATAGAGGTCGAATTCGGTTTCGTTGGCGACTGCATAATCGGCCTTGGCAAGAAAGGCCGCTGCTTCGCCCTGGAAAGGCGCGGTGTTGAGCACGGTGATGGCGCCAGCCGCCCTTGCCTGGTCGAGCGCGGCACCGACGGTCGCCAGCGGGATCTCATGTTGCAGGAGTACGATATCGCCCTTTTTGAAGAAGGCTTTGGAGAGGTCGCCAGGCAATACGGACGCGTTGGCGCCCGGCACCACGGCGATGATGTTCTCGCCGTCGTCGCCGACCATGATCAGGGCTGTGCCTGTCGACGCAAAAGTCTCGGCGACGCCGGACAGATCGACCTTGCCGTCGCGCAGTAATGCCAGCGCCTCGGCGGCGAAGCTGTCCTTGCCGACGGCGCCGACCATGCGCACCGGGGCGCCGGCGCGTGCCGCCGCCAGCGCCTGGTTGGCGCCTTTGCCGCCGGGCGCGGTGGCAAAGGTCGAGCCGGCTACTGTTTCGCCAGGGCTCGGCAAGCGGTCGACATTGGCGATCAGGTCGAGGTTGATCGAGCCGATAACGATAATCAAGCAAGGCCTCCTGCCAGCACGAATTCAAAAACTGGAGTGTCTTTTGAGCGTCCGGGCGAACGCAGGTCGTTCCTATTGCGCGGGAAGCTAGCCTGTAAGGCCGCGGCTTGCCAGACCACGCGAATGGTCCATCTCGATTTGTGCCTATTCACAGCGCACGGTGACCGTGCCCTGGTAGTTGCCGGCGGGAAAGATACCGCTCGACTTGGTGGCGGTGAGGTCGACCTGCATGGGGTGGGTGCCGTTGACGACACGCTGCGGCACGCTTCCGGAGGTGTCGACGCCGGTGCCGTCGAGGCGGTAGACGGTGCTGAAGTTGACGTTGGTACCGCCGCCGCTTGGCGCTGACGAGAACGAGGCGGGCGCCGGCGCGGAAACGGAATAACAGTCGAGCAGGTTGAGCAAGGTGCAAAGCAGCGAACTGGCGGTGATAGTGGCGGTCGCATTCGACCCGCCTGCCTGTTTGGAGCACAGTATGCTGATGGCAGGATTTGCGGTCATCGTTCCCGACGCCCCGACCATGATGGTGCAGGTGCCGATGATCGCCGCTTGCACCGGAAGGCAGAGGCCGACTAGTGCCGCTGTCGCAAGCAGCGCGCGGTTATTTCTTCTTCTTTTTCTTGCCATCGCCATTTCCGGTCCTGATGCTCCAGCCTTCGTTGGCCCATCCGGGTGATGCGGTCGCGGGAGCGGGAGCGCTGGTGGCCAAGCTCGCCGTCGGGCCGTCGGCGCCGAGGCCCATTTTGAGGAGTTTCAACTCCAGTTGCAGGCGCTCGACCTCAAGCTCGTAGAGGCGACTGCAATCGACGCGCTTGGGCGAGCGCCCGATCGGGATCACCACGCGGCCGTAGGTGGCGACGTCATTGTTCGACTGGTTGTTGCCTCTGATGACGCCAAGGTCGACATAGGCGCCGGTGCCCGATACTGCGGAGCGGCAGGTGGTGCCGCCGGAGGCGTGGACCTCGTCCTGCCCCTGAGGCAAGGTTACGCCGGGCAGGTTGAAACCGCTCTCATTCTGGTTGAGATTGTAGACATCCTCGGCCAGAACCGGCGAGATCCCCGCCGACATCGCTGCAAGCGCGACTGTCAGGATTTGCGGTGCCCAAAAAACTTGCCGCATATCTGTGCCTTTATCTGCGTCTGTTGATTGGGAAAGGGGATGCTTTCGGTACAGATACGCACTTTACGCTCGGCGGCGCCGCCGAAGGGCACGACCACAAGGACAGGACGCGAAGCCTGGGAAGCCAGTTGGAAGGCACTCGGAGAGATCCTGGCGGCCACCGGCTGAAAATCCTGATCGTAGACATGGATTTCGACCCTGATCTTCTGGTCGTAGGGATTGGCCGGGAATACGCGGACCGCGAAGACGTCGGTGAAGCTGTTGACCTCGCCCCGCATCGGCGACATCGACTGGGCAGCAGCGGCAATGGGCATCATGCCGACGGCCAGCGCCGTCGCCAAGGTTCGAGCATTTGTCAAAGGCCCCTCCTTCCGAGAGCTTATTCGCAGCGCACAGTCACCGTTGCCTGATAGTTTCCGGAGGCGAAGCGGTTGCTGCCGCCCTTGGTGCCGGCGAGGTTGACCGAAACGAGGTCAGCGCCGGGTGTGCCGAGGCTGGTGGCCGAGCCGGTCTCGGCGATGGAGTGCGTACCGGCAGCGGAGTAGGTCGGTGTCCAGGTGGTCGACGTGGTGTCGGCAGCCGGCACAGTGGTGATGGTGACCGGGTCTACGCTGAGCGATACGCCTCCGGTGGTGGTCAGCGTGACCGTTCCGGCCAAGCCGCCGCTGTTGTGCGAGCTTAGCGACTGAAGATCGGGGCTCACCGTCATCGTGCCGTTGGTGGCGACCACAAGCGTGCAGGTTGCGGTGATCGTGCCATTGAAAATGACATTTTGCGTTGTGGCCAATGCGGACTTGTCAATACAGGCGACCAGCAGGGCTGCGCCGAAGACGGCGCGAAACGATGTCATCGAGACCTCCCATTAAGCCGGATAGTCCGAGTTAATATGAGTCATCATCACTTTATCGTAGTTAATTTATAGTTAACTTGAACAATTGCTTAAAATAACAATCGCTAAAACAGAGGTTTCTTTTGGTTGCAATCAAGAAAATCCGATGCAATAATCGCACTTATACTTGATAAGTCCGGCATTTATAGATTCTGCGGGGGGTTCTTGGAGAGTCGACATTCACGACGACACTTGCCCTGCTTCCCAACCCAGAATGGCTCGCTTGCGGGTCAGACCCCAGTGATAGCCGGTGAGGTCGCCGGACTTGCCGATGGCGCGGTGGCAGGGAACCACGAAAGAGAGCGGGTTGGCGCCGTTGGCGGCACCGACGGCACGGCTGGCGCTCGGCGCGCCGATGCTGGCGGCGATCGAGGAATAGGTGCGGGCCTTGCCCATCGGTATGTTGAGCAGCGCCTCCCAGACGCGAACCTGGAAGTCGGTGCCGATCATGACGACATGCAGCGGCTGGTCGGGGCGCCACAGCGTCGGGTCGAAGATGCGCGCGGCATAGGGCCCCGTCGCAGCCATGTCCTCGACATAGATGGCGTTCGGCCAGCGGCTGGACATGTCGGCGAAGGCGGCGCGTTCCTCACCCGGATCGCTGAAGGCGAGGCCGGCAAGCCCGCGGTCGGTAGCCATGATCAGGGCAGTGCCGAACGGCGAGGGGTGGTAGCCGTAGCGGATGGTAAGGCCTGCGCCGCGCGTCTTGTAGTCGCCCGGCGACATCGCTTCATGGGTAACGAAGAGGTCGTGCAGCCGGCCGGGGCCGGACATGCCCAGCTCGAATGACGTTTCGAGCAGCGGCATGCCTGAATCCAGCAGCTTGCGGGCATGGTCCAGTGTCACCGCCTGCAGGAAGGCTTTTGGCGACAGGCCGGCCCAGCGGGTGAAGAGTTTCTGCAGGCCAGTCGGAGTCTCGCCGACCTCTTCGGCCAGTTCTTCCAGCGATGGCTGGTCACGATAGTCGAGGCTGATCTTCTCGATGGCGCGGCGCACGATTTCGTAGTCGCCGCCTTCGGGCGTGATGTCCTTTTTGAGAACGGCCGTCTGTGTGCTCATGGAACTGTCTCCTTGGGCAGGAATATCGCCCCTTGGGGCGTCGATCGCCACCCGAAACTTGCCTTCTTGCGGCGCGTACCCAGATAGACTCGGGTTTTCGAGAGCCTGTTCCATCCGATGAGGTCGGGATGGGGCTCTGTCTGTTTGTATAAGCATGATCTTTCCCGAAAACCGGATTCCACTTTTCGGGATCATGCTCTGACTAGGAATCGCACATGGCTGGCGAGAAGATACATCTGACCGGGGAAAAGGGGACGTTGCTGTTGACGCTCTACGGCAAGGCTCTGGAGAGCAGGTTGCCGGATACGCTGCTCGGGGATCATTTCGCCGACGAGGCGGTGCGCAAGATCGACTACGATTTCTCCAGGCTCAAGGTCGACACCAATCTCGGCGTCGGCCTGGCGATCAGGGCAAAGACGCTGGATGTCCATGTTCAGGACTTTCTCGCAAGAAATCCCGACTCCATCGTGTTGCATCTGGGATGCGGGCTCGATACGCGCATATTTCGTGTCGATCCGCCACAGGGCGTGGACTGGTTTGATGTCGACTACCCTGAAGTCATCGAGCTCAGACGCAAGCTGTACCCGTCCCGGGCCCATTGCCATCTGATCGCCTCGTCGGTGACCGAACCGGATTGGCTGGCCTCGGTGCCGCGCAATCGCCCGGCCATCGTGGTGGCGGAAGGCCTGACGCCCTATCTCCCTGCCAACGAGGGACCACGCCTGTTTGCGCGGCTCGTCTCGCATCTTGCCAGTGGCGAACTGATGTTCGACGCCTACAGCCGTTTTGGCCTGAAGCTGCTTCGCCTCAATCCGGCCATCAAGGCGACGGGTGCCCAGGTGTATTGGGCGATCGACGATCCGCACGACCTGGAACTGGCCATCCCAAAGCTACGGTTCGTCGATGACATCTCGGCCTACAAGCCTGAACACGCCGCCCGCATGGGCTGGGTCGCGAAGCTGTTCGTCCGCCTTTGGAGACACATTCCAGCCCTGCGCAAGGTCGGCAGGCTGTTGCGCTACCGGTTCTAGATCAGCGTGCCTTGGCGGTCGCCAGCGCCCGCGAAAAGGCGGTGGCGAAGGTCTCGCGATCGTCGGGATTGAGGAACCCGCCGATCGGCACGTTCTGTCCCTGTGCTTCCACTGTCATCCTGGTGATGCCGATCTCGGCGTGACGGGCGACCGAAAACCGCGCCCAGAACGGGTTGAAGCGATGCGCTTCCGATTTTCCGGATGGCGCGGTCTTGCGGATGTCGAGCCTGGTGCGCGAGACCGACACCTCCTCGCGGGCACGCGCGGCACGATAGTTGGCTCGGAAAGCGATGTAGACGGCGACCACGTCGAGGCCGAGGAAGCCGAACACCGGCCAGGCGCCACGCGACAGGAAAAAAGCGCCTGTCACCAGCCAGCCGAACAGCAGCGCGCCCATCAGCAAGGCAAAGCCGGTTTTGCCCAGGGACCGGTGCGGGGTCAGCAGCGCCTGAAAGAATGGCTCGTCGGCCTGAAATGAGGCGTTTGTGTCGCTCATGGCGGGATATTATAGGAAGGAAATGGCGAGCCCCAAGTCCAAAGAATCATCCATGCCCAAAAATGAGCTGTTGCCCGGCCGGCGCGACGGGTCGAACGCCAAGCCGCGTCCGCGGCCGGTGCGGCGTTCGTCGCGCTACAGCGCGGCCGAAGTGCACGAGGTCTTCCGGCGTTTTGCCGTCCAGCGGCCTGAGCCGAAGGGCGAGCTCGAACATCTCAACGCCTTCACATTGCTGGTGGCGGTGCTGTTGTCGGCGCAGGCGACCGATGCCGGCGTCAACAAGGCGACGCGGGCGCTGTTCAAGGCCGCCGATACACCGCAAAAGATGCTGGCGCTGGGTGAAGCCAAGGTTGGCGACCATATCAGAACCATCGGGCTGTGGCGCAACAAGGCCAAGAACGTGATGGCGCTGTCGCAGGCGCTGATCCGCGACCATGGCGGCGATGTGCCTGACGACCGGGATCGACTGGTCAAGCTGCCGGGGGTCGGGCGCAAGACCGCCAATGTCGTGCTCAACATGGCCTTCGGCCAGCACACGATGGCGGTCGACACCCACATCTTCCGCATCGGCAACCGGCTCGGGCTGGCGCCCGGCAAGACGCCGGAACAGGTCGAGCAGGGACTGTTGAAGATCATCCCGGACGAATACATGCGCCACGCGCATCACTGGCTGATCCTGCATGGCCGCTATGTCTGCAAGGCCCGTAAGCCGGATTGCCCGGCCTGCGTCATTGCCGACATCTGCAAGGCGCAGGAGAAGACGACCAGCATTCCGGCGCCGCTGGTGCCGATAGCTCCGCTTGAAACGGTTGCCGCCGGCGATCAGTAGCCGTAGCCGCGTGCCATCGCGGCGGCGAAGACCGGGATCAGCAGGAAGATGAACGCCTCGGCGCGGACATAGGTCTTGACGGATGCAAGCTCGGCTGCCGGCACCAGGAACGAGGGATTGGCGCCTGCCTGCCTGTTCCAGGAGATGAAGCGGACGGTCGGGATGATCGACAGCAGGCCGACGATACCAAACGCCGCCATCTTGGCCCAGAACACCCAGTTGTAGACGTAGAATTCCCAACCCTTGAGGCCATAGAAGACGCGGCCGATGCCGACGATGATGATCAGCGCGGCGATGATCCCATAATGACGGTCGATGCCGGCGAGCCGCTTGAGCGTGGCGGCGGCCAGGTCGCCGCGGATCAGCACGAATTCGGCGCCGATGATCCCTGCTAGCGAAAACACCAGCAGATGGTGGACGATGGCAAGCACGAGATCGGTGGTGTCCATGCTTTTTCCCTGGGTTTGACGGCACAAGCCCGTGCCTGAAAGGATTGCGCTTGCAGATGCTGAATCAGCCTGTCGCGAAAATAGCATCGTCGCGCCGAATTCCCATAGCGGAGCTTGAGACCATGTTGCCCCCATGGGTGCCCGTCGTATTTGTGGCGCGGCTTAGCGCGATTTTCTCGCCTGGAAGATGACATGCCCTGCCTTGGCCCTTGTCTGGCCCGGGCAATTTGCTACGCGCCGGGTAGATAAGCGAGGCAATCCCATGAACAATCCGCAAGCAACCAGCGCCCCTGTGATCGAGACGCAGCGAACCATCCTGCGGGCACACCGGCTGGGAGATTTCGACGCCTATGCCGTGATGTGGACCGATCCCGTGGTCACCCGTTTCATCGGCGGCAAACCGCGCACGCGCGAAGAAAGCTGGATGCGCTTCCTGCGTCATGCCGGCCTGTGGTCGTTGCTCGGCTACGGTTTTTGGGCGATCGAGGAGAAGGCGACGGGCCGTTTCATCGGCGAGGCCGGGTTCCACGACCTGAAGCGCGATATGCAGCCGTCGATCGAAGGCATTCCCGAGGCCGGCTGGGCGCTCGCTCCGGCCATTCATGGCGCAGGCTTCGCTACCGAGGTGGTTGGCCGCGTCCTAGCATGGGGCGAAGAGATTTTCGGGCCCGCTAAGACCGTCTGCATCATCGATCCGGAAAACGCCGCGTCGCTGAACGTTGCTCTGAAATGCGGCTACCGGGAAGTGGTGCGGACCACCTACCACGACGCCCCGACCATTCTGCTGGAGCGACTGCCCTGAGCGGCGTCATCGACTGGAGATCCCCGCGCGGCCAAGCATAGATCGCAGTGCGCCTGTCGCCAGCAATGACGACGAGGCGGGCCGTGCCAAGAACCGCCGTGTGGTTCTGGTCAAATTGAACTGACGCAGGTCCGGCTGCGGCGCCTTCGACCCCGCTACGACACAGCGTCCGCAGCGAGGCTCGCCTGCTCGAGCATGGAGGCGTCCTCGCCGAAGGCGCGGGTGGCGCGCGCCGCTGCCTCGAGCAGCGGGCGTTTCATGCGCTGAAGGAACGCCGCGTCGACGCGCGAGCTGGGGCCGGCCAGCGTCAAGGCGCCGAGCAGGGCCCGGCCCGGACCAAACACCGGCGCCGACACGCCCGCCGTCTCTGGGTCGCGGTCGCCGACGGCGAGACAGTTGCAGGTCTTGCGGATGGTCTCGTAGGGTTCGCCCTGCTGGCCGGAAAACGCGGCAAGCACTCGGCCACCCGACCCAACCAGCAGAGGCAGCACGTCGCCTTCGCGTATCGTGTAGCGGATCGGGTGCTTGGATTCGACGCGGTAGAGACAGGTGCGGACGTCGCCCGACCGAACATAGAAGGCAACGCTCTCCCAGCTTCGCTCGGATAGGTCGCGCATGATCGGCAACAGGATGTCGATCGCCACCACCGAACGCTGATAGAGCGCGCCGAGCCGGAAAGTGGCAGGTCCTACGCGGTAGCGGCCATCGTCCAGGCGCTCGAGCAACTGCCCGCGCAACAAGGAATGCGCAAGCCGCAGGATGGTGCTCTTGTAGAGGCCGGTACGGGCCGCGATTTCGGCCAGGCTGAGCGACCGATCGGCCGTGGTGAAGGCGTCGAGGATGGTGATCGCCCGATCAAGCGCGGCAACCCCTTCGGTAGCTGCGTGCCGGATGTCTGGATCAGCCGATCTGCTTGATGAGTCCATTGCGGTTCCCAATTCGGAGAAGGTCCTAAGCAGACACCGCTGGCTTCGCCAACGCGTCGTCTGCCTTAGGTTTCTTTGTTTGCCGCAGGTTCTTGTCGCAAAACCGCGGGACACTTTTGCGGAACCTGCTTAGCGGAGCCACTGTGTCGCGCTGCCGATGCGTTCTGTCTAGTAGAATATCGTTCCCGTTGACAGAACTCGGTAACATCTGCTTGAACTCGACTACGGGTCTGGATTCAGGCGCGTTTTGGCAGGCACCGGAGGAGGTGTCGTGATCTGGAGGAATCCCATGCTGAACAGACGCAGATTTTTGATGAGCACGGCGGCGGCAGGCGCTGCCGGCTTTGCAGGACTACATCTCTCTCCCGCTTTCGCCGAAGGCGCACCGCAGATCCAGATTTTCGTGCCGGCGGCACCTGGCGGCGGCTGGGATCAGACAGGGCGCACGATGGATCAGGTGTTGCGCAGCGAAAAGCTGATCTCCGGCTCGCAGATCACCAATGTCGGCGGCGCCGGCGGCACGGTCGGGCTGCCGCAATTCATCAACCAATGGAACGGCAAAGGCAATTCGCTGATGGTTGCCGGCATGGTCATGGTCGGTGCGATCATCGCCAACAAGGCTGCCAACAATCTGACGCAAGTCACGCCGATCGCGCGCCTTACCGGCGAGTTCGAGGCCTTGGTGGTGCCGGCGGAGTCGCCGTTCAAGACGGCAGCTGATTTCGTCGCCGCACTCAAGGCCGATCCGACAAAGGTTCCTGTCGCTGGCGGCTCGGCCGGTGGTTCGGACCACATCCTGTTTGGGCTGATCGCCAAGACCGTTGGCGTGCCGGCGACAAACCTGTCCTACGTGCCGTTCGCCGGTGGCGGCGAGGCACTGTCGGCGCTGCTCGGCAATCAGGTGGCGGCCGGCATCTCCGGCTTCGGCGAGTTCTCCGAGCAGGTCAAGGCGGGCGCGCTGCGGCTGCTTGCCATCTCGGCCGACAAGCGCCAGGACGGCATCGTCGCGCCGACGCTGAAGGAAGCCGGCATCGATGTCGAGCTGTTCAACTGGCGCGGGGTCTTCGCACCTCCCGGCGTTTCCGATGCCGACAAGGCGGCGATGATCACGCTGGTCGAGAGCATGGCCAAGAGCGATGCCTGGGCGACGGAGTGCAAGAACCGCAACTGGACGCAGATCCTGCTCACGGGCGACGATTATGCGAAATTCGTTGCCGAGGATACGGCCCGCATCGAGGCCATCCTGAAAGACCTCGGGCTCGCCTGATCTTCCCAAAGGGGGCGGCGTTGGCCGCCCCTTCTCGCATGGAATGCAAAGCCGGCATGAAACTTCGGTGAGGACCGGCCGTGCGGTGCCGGGCATCTTGGCCAGCTATCCTGGGCCCGTTTTCTTGGGGAGGACACTCATGAGCAGCAGTGACCAGCAGGCGGCGCCGTCGCGCCTTGCCGTGCCGGAATTGTTGATCGGCGTCGGGCTTCTGGCCTGCGCCGGCGCTGTAGCCTGGCAGACGCTGGCGATCCCGGTGTCGCCGCTCTACTCCAAGGTCGGACCGACCGTCTTTCCCTACCTCACCATGGTCGGTCTGGTGGTGCTTTCCCTGTTGCTCATCCTCGCGGCGCTTCGCGGCGGCTGGCAGCCGGAGGAGGAAAAGGAAACGCCGACCGACTGGAAGGCGATGGGTTTCGTCGTCATCGGCCTCGCCGCCAACCTGCTGCTGATCCAACCGCTCGGCTTCACGGCGGCATCCGTAATCATGTTCGTTCTGGTCTGCTACGGCTTCGGCAGCAAGCGCACGCTGCGCGACGTAGTGCTCGGCCTGATCCTGGCGCTGGCCGCCTATTTCGGCTTCGCCAGGGCGCTCGGCGTCAACATCGGCGCCGGCTTCATCGAGAACCAGCTGAACACGGTGATCGATGCGATCATCGGCACGTTTGGAGCCTGACGCCATGGAAACGCTCGGTCATCTCGCACACGGCTTCTCGGTCGCCTTCACCCCTGTCAATCTTCTGTGGTGCCTGCTCGGCACCACGCTCGGCACCGCCATCGGCGTGTTGCCCGGTCTCGGGCCGGCGCTGACCATCGCCCTGCTTTTGCCGATCACCTACCAGGTGGCGCCGGAGGCCTCTTTCATCCTGTTCGCGGGTATCTACTACGGCGCCATGTATGGCGGTTCGACGACGTCGATCCTGCTCAACACGCCCGGCGAAAGCGCCACCATCGTCACCGCGCTGGAAGGCAACAAGATGGCGCGGTCCGGCCGCGGCGGGGCGGCACTTGCCACCTCGGCGATCGGCTCCTTCGTCGCCGGCACCATCGGCACGTTGGGCGTCGCCTTCCTGGCGCCAGTGGTGGTCAAATTCGCGCTCGCCTTCGGCCCGGCCGAATATTTCTCGCTGATGGTATTGGCCTTCATCACGGTTTCGGCGGTGCTCGGCTCCTCGTCCGTGCGCGGCCTCACCAGCCTGTTCGCCGGCTTCGTCATCGGCATGATCGGCGTCGACCTGCAGACCGGCCAGCCGCGCTTTACCTTCGGCATGACCGAACTGCTTGACGGCGTCGACGTCATCATCTGCGCCGTCGGCCTGTTCGCCGTCGGCGAGACACTCTACATGGCTTCGCGCCGCTATGCCGGCAAGGACGAGATCGTGCCGCTGAGGGGCTCGCTCTACATGACATCAGCCGAATGGGCGCGTTCCTGGAAACCCTGGCTGCGCGGTGCGGCGATCGGCTTTCCGATCGGCGCCATGCCGGCAGGCGGCGCCGAAATCCCGACCTTCCTGTCCTACGCAATCGAAAAGAAGCTGTCGAACCACAAGGAGGAATTCGGTACCGTCGGCGCCATCGAAGGCGTCGCCGGCCCCGAAGCCGCCAACAATGCGTCCGCCGCCGGCGTGCTGGTGCCGATGCTGACGCTCGGCCTGCCGACCTCGGCGACGGCGGCGATCATGCTGTCGGCGTTCCAGAGCTACGGCATCAATCCTGGGCCGCTGCTTTTGACGACGCAGGGCAACCTCGTCTGGGGGCTGATCGCCAGCCTGTTCATCGCCAATGTCATCCTCGTCATCCTCAACCTGCCGCTGATCGGGCTGTGGGTGCGGCTGTTGAAGATCCCGGCCCCGCAGCTCTATGCCGGCATCCTGGTGTTCGCCACGGTTGGCACCTATGGCATCTCGCAATCGCCTATCGACCTGGTCATCCTCTATCTCCTGGGGGCGGCCGGGTTCCTGATGCGGCGCTTCGATTTCCCGACCGCGCCCGTCATCATCGGCATGATCCTGGGGCCACTCGCCGAAACCCAGTTCCGCCGGGCGATGACCATCTCGAATGGCGACTGGTCGGTGTTCTACAAGCATCCGCTGTCGCTGACGCTGCTGACGCTCGCCTTCATCGGCCTGGTCGGGCCGCATATCTGGGCCTATGTCGAGCACCGCCGGCGGCGCGGACCGGAGCATGTGCCGGGCGATGCCTGATCGATTTGAGCTGTCATGACCGAATTGCTTTCCGGTATCCGCGTCCTCGACCTGACCAACGTCCTGGCCGGCCCCTATTGTGCCTATCAGCTGGCGCTGCTAGGGGCCGACGTCATCAAGGTCGAGGTCCCACAAGGCGGCGACCTGGCACGCCAGCTCGGCGGCTCGCCAAAGCTCAACAGCGCCGGCATGGGCGCCTCGTTCCTGGCGCAGAACGCCAGCAAACGATCGGTGGTGCTCGACCTCAAGAAGCCGGCCGATCGCGAGCGGTTCCTCGATCTGGTCGCCAGCGCCGATGCGCTGGTGGAGAATTTCCGCCCCGGCGTGATGGATCGGCTCGGCCTTGGCTACGAGGCGCTGAAGGCGGTCCGTCCCGGCCTTATATATTGCGCGATATCCGGTTTCGGCCAGACCGGGCCGATGCGCGACAATCCCGCCTATGACCAGATCATCCAGGGTCTTTCCGGCATCATGAGCATCACCGGCACGCCAGAAACGGCGCCGCTGCGGGTCGGCTATCCGGTCGCCGACACGCTTGGCGGGCTGGTCGGCGCGTTCGCCATTGCGGCGGCGCTGGTCCGGCAGAAGACGAGCGGCGAGGGCGCCTTTCTCGACGTCTCGATGCTCGAATGCACGCTCTCGGCGCTCGGCTGGCCGGTCTCCAACTACCTGACGGCAGGGGTCGATCCGCAGCCGATGGGCAATGAGAACATGACCGCGGCGCCGTCCGGGGCCTTCCGCACCGGCGACGGGCTACTCAACATCGCCGCCAACAAGCAGGAGCAGTTCGTGGCGCTGTGCCGGCTGATCGGGCGGCCGGAGCTGGCGGTGGATCCGCGCTTTGCCGAACGCGAGACGCGCAAGCGCAACCGTGCGGCGCTCAAAGTCGAGATCGAGGGCGCTCTGGCGAGCGCCCCGGCGGCGGTCTGGGAAGAGACCCTCAATCGCGCCGGCGTGCCCGCGGGCAGGGTGCTGACGATCCCGCAAGTGCTGGCCGAGACGCAAGTGCTCGAACGCCAGGTGACCGCGAATTTCGAGGGCGTGCCGGGTATGGGCAGGCCGCTGACGGTTCTGCGCGGAGGCTTCATGGTCGATGGCGCGGCACCCCTGCCGACGAAGCCGCCACCGGCGCTGGGCGAGCATATGGACGAGGTTTTCGCCGATCTGCCGCCGCGCGCCAAGGCAAAGGCACGGGCATGAGCACCGAGAAGAAGACCGGCCGTGAGCGCGGCGAGGAATGGTGGCAGACCGATATCATCGAGATGCGGCCCGGTATCATCCGGCTTCGCGGCTACGAGATCCAGGATCTGATCGGCCGCATCAGCTTTCCGGCGATGATCTGGCTGATGCTGCGTGGCGAGTTGCCCAGCGAGGACCAGGCGGCGCTGCTCGGCATTGCGCTGGGCGCCGCCGTCGACCATGGGCCGCAAGCACCGTCGATCGCGATTGCGCGCATGGCTGTAACCTGCGGCGTCGGCATCAACAGCGCCATGGCCTCGGCCATCAACGTGCTCGGCGACGTGCATGGCGGTGCCGGCGAACAGGCGTTGTCCTTCTACGGCGACATCGCTGCCGCGCTCGACGGCGGCAGGACGCTGAATGAAGCCGTCACGACGCGGCTCGACCGGTTCTTCGCCGAGGAGAAGGGCTATGTGCCTGGGCTCGGCCATCGCTTCCATCCGGTCGACCCGCGCGCGCCGCGCCTGCTGGAGCTGACCCGCGAGTTTGCCGCGCGTGGCGTCGTCAATGGACGTTTCGCCGACATCGCCGAGGCGATCGAGGCTGACGTCGCCCGGCGCAAAGGGAAAAGGATACCGCTCAACATCGATGGCGCCACCGCCGTCATCTATGGCGAACTCGGGTTCCCACCGCCGCTGACGCGCGGGCTTTTCGTGCTGTCGCGCTCGGTCGGCATCCTCGCGCATGCCTGGGAACAGTCGCAGCAAGTCGAGCGAAACAAAGGCCCGCTGCCGCGCGAATGGTTGTGGGCCTATACCGGCGCGCCGGTGCGCCCCTTTCCCGAAGCGGGCGGCACGACCGAGTGAAGTCCAGCCTCAGGCGAGGTCGAGTGGCTCGGGCTTGGCAATCATCAAGTTCGCCACCAGGGTCGAAAGGTCCGGCTCGTCGATGAGCGTGGCCGCATCGGCGGCCGGCAGCCAGGCCCGCTGCCGCCGTTTGGCTTCCTGCCAGTCGGCCAGTTCCTCAGTGACCTCCAGCAAATAGACGATGACGTCGACGCGTACGAAGCGGTTGGCCAGCCGTTTCCAGTAGGAGTAGCTGCCCGCCGGCTCCTTCAGCGTCTTGCCGAGCACGCCGGCTTCCTCTCGCGCTTCGATGGTGGCCGCCTTGCGTCCGCTCTTGCCCTTCATCGGCCAGCCCTTGGGGACGATGAAGCGTCTTGTGGTTCGCGATGTGACCAGCATGACCTCGACTTCGCCACGCGCGTTCAGCCGAAACGGAATGGCGGCCACCTGACGGATGCTCTCGCCCTTCTTTGCCTTGCGTACGGCCTTTTTCTTGGTGGCTGCCATTCGTGGATCCAGTCGATGTAAATGCCGCATAGCGCGACAAGGCATCGTTGCAAAACCAAAACTTTCGCGTGTGCCGAAAGACACTCCGAATACATAAGTCGGCTAATAAATGAAAAACGCCGGCTTGTCAGCGGCAATTGCTCAAGGCGGTGACGCCGATTATCTGCGTCGTACAGCTTGGCTTGTATTGTGGTACCACCGGCTGCGGCTGCTGGACGATCTGGCGGTCCTGAGCACGATACTGCTGCTGTTGCTGCTGGTAGAGCTGCCGCTGCACCCGGTTCTGAAGGATTTGCAGGTCGTTCTGCCGGATCAGCGCGTTGTTGCCGTTGAGGGAATTGACGGCTTGCGCGGAAGCCGGCAGGCAAGCGCCGGCCAGCACTGCCGTCGCCAGCATTGCCGATGTGAAAACCATCGATGGTCGAAACGCCGACATCCGCTCATTCCCGCGTGAAGAACTCATGGCCTTAATATAGGGCGTCTGTGCGGCTGTGCCATATCTTGGGGCTGATCGAAGCAATATCGGGTTCTCGACCGCCGATGGCGGCCTCAGGGCGGCGGAGAATCTGCCTGACAGCCCCGCATTGCACTTGACGGAGGTCGTCGATTCGCCGCTCTATCGGTCGGCGCCCGTCGTGAGCTGAGTGGCGTCAATGGCGCCGGCCGTCAGCTATGACGGCGCCTCCGGCGAAACGGTTAAACAGAACGCGATCGGCGCGTCTCTCAAGGTCAGCATCCAGCTGGCCCCAGGCGGAGCCGGGCGGGAGGAGTCTTGATGAGAAAGTACGCGTATTTCGTTGCAATGCTGGGTGTAGCCTGCGTCGTCGGTGTGCCGGCCACGGCCGCGCAAACCAAGACCGCGGCGGCGCCGGCCGCCGATGCGCCGCAACTGCCCGGTGGCGCGTCGGCGCTGTCCGAGACCCATGGCGACTGGACGGTCAATTGCCAGATATCAGGCGCGACCAAGACCTGCAGCCTGTCGCATCAGCAATTCAACAAGCAAAACAACCAGCGCCTGCTGGCGATCGAACTGTCGAGCAAGACCGGCGAGGATGCCGCCGGTACGCTCGCTCTGCCGTTCGGCCTGGCGCTGGCCAAGGGCGTCAGCCTGAGCATCGACGACCAGAAACTGGATGGCAGCCTGCCATTCAACACCTGCCAGGTCGTCGGCTGCCTAGTGCCGGTGGCGTTCGATGCGACCCTCACGCCGCTGCTGAAGTCGGGCACCACCCTCAAGATCGATGCCTTCGCGGCCGACACCGGACAAGCGGTGACCTTTTCCATTCCGCTCAACGGTTTTGCCGGTGCCCTTGCCCGAACCGCGGAGCTTTTGTCCAATTGACCGCAGGGTCATGCAGAGCCAAATGACCTGAAGCGCGCCGTCGTCCCAGCGTTTCCGCTCAAACGACGGTCGTCTTCAAGCGTTCGGCGATCAGGGCGGCGAGCCGCGCCGCCACCTCGTCCTTGCTCATCTCTGGCCACTCCTCGACGCCGGCCCTGGACACGATCCGCACGCGATTGCGATCACCGCCCATCACGCCCGACGGACCGATGCCGCTTTCGTGCGACACGTCGTTGGCCACAATGAAATCGGCGCCCTTCTTGCGAAGCTTGGCTTCCGCGTTGCGCAAGAGATCCTGTGTCTCGGCGGCGAAGCCGACCACAAGGCCGGGTCGCTGGCTGTGGTGGCCAACCCCGGCGAGAATGTCGGGATTCTCGACCATGCGCAGAACCGGCGGTCCTTCGCCGGCGACCTTCTTGATCTTCTCACCGGCCGAGTTCTCGCTGCGCCAGTCGGCAACGGCGGCGACGAACACCGCGGCGTCCGCAGGCAGAAGCTGCTCCACCGCATCGCGCATCTCTTGCGCCCGTTCGACATGGATCGTCTTCACCCCGGCGGGATCGGCAATGGTGACCGGACCGGAGACGAGGCGGACATCGGCGCCGAGCCTGGCCAGTGCCGCCGCGATGGCGTGGCCCTGCTTGCCGGACGAACGGTTGGCAATATAGCGCACCGGGTCGATCGGCTCATGCGTCGGGCCGGAGGTGACGATGATCCTGCGTCCCGACAGCGGCTTGGGACTGACATCGAGCAGCGCCTCGATGGCGGCGACGATCTCCAGCGGTTCGGCCATGCGGCCTTCGCCCGCCTCATTGCTTTCGGCCATCTCGCCCCTGGCCGGACCGACAAAAGCGACGCCATCCTTCTGCAACGTCGAGCGGTTGCGGCGTGTCGCCGGATGCGCCCACATTTTTGGGTTCATGGCTGGCGCCATCAACACCGGCTTGTCGGTGGCGATCAGCACCGTCGAGGCAAGATCGTTGGCATGGCCGTTGGCAAGCTTGGCCATCAGGTCGGCGGTGGCAGGCGCCACCACCAACAAGTCGGCCTCGCGCGACAGCCTGATATGGCCGACATCGTGCTCGTCATTGCGGTCGAACAGTTCGGTGAAGACATGGTCGGCGGAGAGCGCGCCCACTGACAGCGTGGTGACGAATTCCTGCGCGGCTGATGTCATGACCACCCGCACCTCGGCGCCTCGCTCGCGCAGCCGGCGGATGAGATCGAGCGCCTTATAGGCGGCGATGCCGCCGCCGATGATGAGCAGGATGCGTTTGCCGGAGAGGCCGCGCGGCAAGGCTTTGCCTGCCGGTGCGGCAGCGGGAATCGCTACGCCGTGCGAACTGGTCAGCTCGCGGAGGGTTTTCTCGATCTGGTCGATACGGCCCACAGGACCGATCTGCCCTTCAACGGCGGCCCGGATCATCACCCGCGCTTGCTCCTCCATGGAGCGGTCGTTCTCCGCTGCCAATCGGCGCAGCAGGTCCTTGACCTCATCGTCCAGGTTGCGGATCGTAATGCTGGCCATATGATTGCACTCTACCGCTGTTGCTGAGTTCAATGATAGCAATGCAATCAGATTGCTGCAAGTTGCGCATCTAAACTCTGACGTGGCTGGGCGCTATATGATCTTCCAGGCAATGTAGACCAGCGTCAGGGCGATGACCCACAGCGCCAGGCGGCCGGAGCGGCTGTAGCGCGCCTCGGCCTTGCCGATGGCCCGGGCGGTGGTCTCGTCGAAGCGCAGGCCGTGCTCGGCCATCAGGTCGATCTCACGCGACAGCCGGTCGGTGCGCGCCGCAAGCTCGGGCGCCTGGCGGGCCAGCGTCAGTAGCGCCTTGGCGCCATCGCGCGCATCGACCATCATGCCACGCGGGCCGAGATTGCCGGCGATCCAGCCGCTGACCACCGGCTCGGCCGTCTTCCACATGTTGAAGGCCGGGTCGAGCGTGCGCGCCACGCCCTCGACCACCACCATGGTCTTCTGCAGCAGGATCAGTTCCGGCCGCGTCGCCATGTCGAAGAGTTCGGTCACTTCGAACAGCAGCGTCAAAAGCTTGGCCATTGAAATGGTCTCGGCCGGCTGGCCGTGGATCGGCTCGCCGATCGCCCGGATTGCTTGCGCAAAGGCCGCGACATTGTGCTGGCGCGGCACATAGCCTGCTTCGAAATGCACTTCTGCGACACGCAGGTAGTCGCGGGTGATGAAGCCGTAGAGGATTTCGGCGAGGAAGCGGCGCTCCTTCTTGCCGAGCCTGCCGGCAATGCCGAGATCGACGGCGACGATTGTGCCATTTGCTTCGACGAACAGGTTGCCCGGATGCATGTCGGCGTGGAAGAAGCCGTCGCGCAGCGTGTGGCGCAGGAACGACTGGATGAGATTGGCGGCGATGGTTTTCAGGTCATGACCGGCAGCCGCAAGGCCGGCAATGTCGTTCATCTTGACGCCGTCGACCCACTCCATGGTCAGCACGTCGCGGCCGATGCGCTCCCAGTCGACGGATGGCACGCGAAAACCGGGATCATCCTTGGTGTTTTCGCCGAGTTCCGAAAGCGCGGCCGCCTCGAGGCGGAGGTCCATCTCGATCCTGGTGGTCTGCGCCAGCGTCTGGGTGACCTCGACCGGCCGTAGCCGGCGCGACGACGGAATGTATTTCTCCTGCAGGTGAGCGGCGAGGAAATAGCTTTCGAGATCCTGGAAGAAGCGGCGGCGCACGCCCGGCCGGATGACCTTTACAGCGACCTTGGTTGCAGCGCCGCCATGGATGGTTTCGGCAGCGTGGACCTGGGCAATGGAAGCGGCTGCGACCGGGTCGCCAAATTGCGCGTAGAGATCGCCGACCTTGCGCCCGAGCGAAGCCTCGATAGCCGCGATCGCCTCGGCTCTCGGGAAGGTGTGCATCTTGTCCTGCAACATGGCGAGATCGAGCGCCATGTCGTTGCCGACGACGTCGGGGCGTGTCGCCAGGAACTGGCCGAGCTTGACATAGGACGGCCCGAGCCGGACGACCGCCTTGGCCAGCCGGTCGCTGCGCTCATAGGCCAGCGCGCGGCGGCGGGTGAACAGCCGCGCCAGCCGCCAGCCGAACTTCGGCAGGCCGGACAGTTCCTCGCCCGGCAAGGCGGCGACGACGCCTTCGCGCACCAACACCCAGCCCGCCCGTACGAGCCGAAACCCAGCGCTGACGGTGCTCATGACCGTGCCCGTCCTACCGGTTCTTCGAACCGGCATGGCGCACGTGGACTGTGAGAAATGCGGTCCAGCCTCAAAGCTTCCAGCCCGAATGAAGTGCCGCGATGCCACCGGAATAGTTGCGGAAGGAGACGCGATCGAAACCGGCGCGCGAAATCATCGTCGCGAAATTCTGCTGGTTGGGAAACCTGGCAATCGATTCGACCAGATAGGAATAGGGCTCGCCGTCACCGGTGACCATCTTGCCGATCTTCGGAATGGCGTTGAACGACCAGGCTTCATAGGCCTTGTCGAGCAGCGGCATCTCGACTTCGGAGAATTCGAGGCAGAGGAACCGGCCGCCCGGCTTCAGTACTCGGAACGCTTCACTGAGCGCGACATCGATGCGCGGCACGTTGCGAATGCCGAAAGCGATGGTGTAGGCGTCGAATGTCGCGTCCGCAAAGGGCAGTTCCTCGGCATTGGCCTCGACGAAGTCGGTGTTGCCGGACAGGCCTTTCTTCTCGGCTCGATCGCGGCCGACGGCGAGCATGGAGCCATTGATGTCGAGCACGGTGGCATGGGCATTGCCGTGGCTCGCATCGACGATGCGGAAGGCGATGTCACCGGTGCCACCGGCAACGTCGAGCACGCGCCAGCCCATTCTTTTGGGAGGATTGAGCCAGGTGACCATGGCATCCTTCCACAGCCGGTGCAGGCCGGCCGACATCAGATCGTTCATCAGGTCGTAGCGGTTGGCAACCTTGTGGAAAACATCGTTGACCAGGGACTGCTTGTCGCCAGCCCCTACACGCTTGAAACCATAGGAGGTTTCCATGCCGCCCGCGGCCGTGGTTCTCTCAACTGACATTTTTTTGATCCGTCATAAAACCGGCGGGACCATAGCCGATCGATGGTGCGGGCGCTATTGTTTAAGGCGCGGTGTTCGGCCGCGCTTCCAGGTGTTGGGTTTTCAATAGCTGGACTGACTGACGGGATGATTGAATGCCTTTGAAAGCGGAATTGCACTGCCACATCGAGGGGGCAGCGGCGCCTGAACTCGTCATCCGCCAGGCGCAGAAATACGGCAGGGATACCTCGCCCTATATCCAGAACGGTTCATTCGTCTGGCATGATTTCACATCCTTCCTCGCGGCTTATGATTTTTCCTCCGATCTGTTCCGGTCGGAGGAGGATTATGCGCGGCTGGCCGACCATTATCTGACCAGCCTCGCCCGCGACGGCGCTATCTATTCCGAGGTGTTCACTTCGCCCGACCACGCCACGAAAGCCGGGCTGTCGCCGAAGGCCTATACCGACGCGCTTGGCGAAGGCATGGCACGGGCCAAGGCCAAGACCGGCATCGAGGGCCGCATGATCGTCACCGGCGTACGCCATGTCGGCGTCGAGTCGATCGAGCAGGCAGCACGCTTCGCGGCGCGCTGCGGGCACCCGCTGGTCACCGGCTTCGGCGTCGCCGGCGACGAGCGCATCGGCGACATGGAGGACTATGTCAGGGCCTTCGAGATCGCACGCGAGGCCGGGCTCGGCATCACCATCCATGCCGGCGAACTGACAGGCTGGGAGACCGTCAAGACGGCGCTCGATCACATCCGTCCCTCCCGCATCGGCCATGGCGTGCGCGCCATCGAAAACCCGGACCTTGTCCGGCGCATTGCCGATGAGGGTATCGTGCTGGAGTGCTGCCCCGGCTCCAACATCGCGCTCAAGGTGTTCGACAGTTTTGCCGACCATCCCTTTCCGGCCCTGCAGGCGGCCGGCTGCAAGGTGACGCTCAATTCCGACGATCCACCCTATTTCTGGACCTCGCTGAAGCGCGAATACGAAATCGCCGCCGAGCATTTCTCGATGACCGAAAAGGCGCTGACCGCCGTCACCAGAACGGCCATCGAGGCCGCTTTCGTCGACCGAAAGACCAAGACCGCGCTTCTTGCCCGCCTCAATGGCGCCGCTCGCTGATTTCTTCCGACAAAGCTGTGGTCGGTGCTGGCCAACGGTTCCTTGGCCGGCGTATTGCCGCTAGGGTTCACTCAAGCAGCTTGAAGCGCGGCGCGTCCGAAAGGGACCATGCGCGCACTTTCGGGCGCAGGCATCAGGAGAACACCATGCAGGGCGTCACCGTCGTCGACCATCCGCTTGTCCAGCACAAGCTGACCATCATGCGCAAGAAGGAGACCTCGACGGCCGGCTTCCGGCGGCTGCTGCGCGAGATTTCGCTGCTGCTCGGCTATGAGGTCACTCGCAACCTCGAACTGACGACGACGACGATCGAAACGCCGATCGAGACCATGGAGGCACCGACGCTGGAGGGCAAGAAGCTGGTTTTTGCCTCGGTGCTGCGCGCCGGCAACGGCTTGCTCGAAGGCCTGCTAGACTTGGTGCCCGCGGCCCGCGTCGCCCATATCGGCCTTTACCGCGACCATGAGACGCTGGAAGCGGTGGAATATTTCTTCAAGGCGCCGAGCGACCTCGCCGACCGGCTGGTGATCGTCGTCGATCCGATGCTGGCCACCGCCAATTCGGCGATTGCGGCGATCGACAAGCTGAAAGGGCGCGGCGCCACCAACATCCGCTTCCTTTGCCTGCTGGCGGCGCCCGAAGGCATAGAGCGCTTCACCAAGGCGCATCCGGATGTTCCCGTCTTCACCGCTTCGATCGACCGGCAGCTCAACGAGAAGGGCTACATCATGCCTGGGCTCGGTGATGCCGGCGACCGCATGTACGGGACCAAGTGATACCAAGCAAAGTGCTTGGTATGATTTACCAAATGTTTACGCAAAGGCGTGGTTTTGGCGTGCGTTAAAGCGGCAATCACCATCCGGGCTTATGGATCGGCCGTCAGGAAGGCCGATCCATGCTGCGCAAACTTCTCATCCTTGGCGTTTTCGCCGGCACATCGGCATCGATACCGATCGTGTATCAGTCGAATCCGCAAATCATCGAAAACCTGCTGAGATCGCCGATGACGGGCAAGGCCGCGGTCGAAGCCCAGCCGGACGTCAATCTGGCAGCGGTGCCCGACAAGCCGGTCACACCGCTGCTGCTTGGCCGAAAGGTCATCGTTACGGCTGACGAGCGCGGACATTTCTCGTCGGCCTTCAAGCTCAACGGACGTCAGGTCGACGGCATGATCGACACCGGCGCCACGCTGGTTGCCATCAACACCTCGACGGCACGCAGGATTGGCCTGTCGCTGAACCCTTCCGACTTCAGCCACGAGGTCAGCACCGCCAATGGCTCGATCAAGGCTGCGGTGGCAATGATCGACCGGCTACAGATCGGCAGCATCACGGTCAATGACGTCCAGACCATCGTGCTCGACGACAAGGCACTGCAGACCAATCTGATCGGCATGAGCTTCCTCAATCGGCTTGGCAAATTCCAGGCCGAGAATGGGACGCTGCTGCTCGTTCAATAATCTGCCGCGCGGAAGAATTCGCAATTAGCCGCGTGGAAGAATCCGCCGGATGACCGACTTGTCGGCAGCCGGCTTTGAGGCGCCAATCGCATAGGCCGAAATCACAGCGGCGGCGGCCGCCTCGGCATCGGCCAATGAGCGGGCATGGATCAGCGCCAGCGGCTCGCCAGCCCGAACCTCCGCGCCGACCGGCAGCAGCCTGGTGATGCCGACCGCGTGATCGACCTTGTCGTCCGGCCGCGTGCGTCCGCCTCCTAGGCCAACCACGGCGAGCCCGATGTCGCGGGTCGTTATGTCGGTGACGAAGCCGTCTTCGGTCGCCTTGACAGCAAACTCGGTCGCCGCCACGGCCAAGTATTTATCCGGTTTCTCGATGAAATCGGCGGGACCGCCGAGCGCGGCGACCATGCGTGCGAAAGTGGCGGCGGCGCGGCCGCTGGCAAGCGTCTCGGTAGCGCGCCGCATGCCATCCTGGTTCGACGACACCAGTCCCGCCGATTGCAGCATTTCGGCGGCGAGCGCCAGCGTCACGTCCTCAAGCCGACGATCACGAAGACGGCCGGTCAGGAAGTCGACGGCGTTGCGCACCTCGACCGCGTTGCCGGCGGCCGAGGCCAGCGGCTCGTTCATGCCGGTGATCAACGCCGAGGCCTTCAGGCCCGCGCCATTGGCGATCTCGACAAGGCTGTTGGCAAGCGCGGTCGCGTCCCGCGACTTTTCCATGAAGGCACCGTTGCCGACCTTGACGTCGAGCACCAGCGACTGCAGCCCGGCCGCCAGCTTCTTCGACAGGATCGAAGCGGTGATCAGCGGCACCGATTCGACCGTGCCGGTGACATCGCGGATCGCGTAGAGCCGTCGATCGGCCGGCGCGAGGTCCGCGGTCTGACCGATGATGGCGCAGCCGGTTTCAAGCACCGCCTTGCGAAACAGCGCGATATCAGGCTCGCTGGTATAACCGGGGATCGCATCCATCTTGTCCAGCGTGCCGCCGGTATGGCCAAGGCCACGGCCGGAAATCATCGGCACATAGGCGCCGCAGGCGGCGACGATCGGCGCCAGCATCAGCGAAACATTGTCGCCGACGCCGCCTGTCGAATGCTTGTCGGTGACCGGGCCGGGCAAGTCCGACCAGTCGAGCACGTCACCGGAATCGCGCATCGCCAGCGTCAGTGCTACCGCCTCGTCGCGGCTCATGCCGTTGAAGAACACCGCCATGGCGAAGGCGCCGACCTGGCCGTCCGAAACGGCCCCTTCGGTGATGCCTTCACCCAACATTACAGGGTGCCGCCATTCTCGACGGGGTGGTATCTCATTTAACCGTCACGGATCCGCGCCACGGCCTTG
>NZ_JBWKME010000075.1:0-10051 GCF_056431085.1 Mesorhizobium waitakense
CGTTCCGGGTTTTTGAGAGCGAGAACCGATGAGGCGGGCGCGTATCCATCCTCCGATGTGCAGGAGCCAATCCCTCTGCCACAGCCAGCCACGGGCTCGTCGAGCCAAAAAACGTCTATGGGGGGCACCGTACGCGTCAGCACGAACTTGCGCGCAACTAGGACGGCAATGCGTCGGTACAGCGAAGCCGCTGACGACGAGATTGGCCAGGTTATCACCACTCTAAGCGTCGGTCCCGATGCCGATGCTCCTTCCGTCGCCACCCCAGTGCTCATAAACACTCCCGGCGTTGGCTACTACAGAAAAAATCAATTCGAATATTGGAAAGCCCGCTTCTGGCCCGAACACGATTTATCTACTCCAGCAATCACTGCCCGTCAGCATTCTGCGGGCATTTCCATAAGAATGTAGCAAGCGCTTGAGATCGCCACAAGAAATCAAAAAAGAGGAGGAACAGAACATGACAATCTCTAGACGTAACTTGATCAAGGCAGGCATGGCCGCTGGAGCGGCATTATCGATGCCATCGATCCTTCGGGCGCAGACATCACCAGATGACGCTCGGACGGTGCGGATGGTGATGCCGGACCTCACGGTCTTCGATCCTATTCTGTCGAGGACTAGCGTCACACGCATGCATGGCTTGGCGATTTACGACACGCTGTTCGAACTCGACTCCAAGCTTGAGCGGCAGCCGCAAATGGTGCGGAAGTGGGACGTTTCCGAGGACAAGACGACCTATACGTTCCAACTCCGCGAAGGCCTAACCTTCCATGATGGCAGCCCAGTCACTGCAGCGGACTGTGTGGCCTCGATACGACGCTGGAGCCAGGTGGACGCGGGTGGAAAATTGATCATGGCCAGGGCCAAGGATATCTCGAAAAAGGACGATAAAACCTTCGCAATCACTCTTAAGGAGCCATTGGGGATACTACTTGATACGCTAGTGGAGGGGAATTACCTCGCCATCATGCGGGAGAAAGATGCAGATCGTCCCGCTACCGAGCAGGTGACCTCGAACGTCGGATCCGGGCCGTTCAAGTTTAATGAGGCTCTAGCCAAGCCTGGCGCAAGCTTCACCTATGACCGAAATGAACAATATGTACCCCGCCAGGAACCGCCCGACGGGTTCGCTGGCGGAAAGGTAGCCAAGGTAGATCGAGCGGTCTGGCAAGTTATTTCCGATCAACAGACTGCTTTAGCCGCCTTGCAGGCCGGTGAGACTGACCTCCTCTTGGATCCACCCGCCGATCTTTACCCGGTGATCGAAAGCGATCCCAATCTGGAACTCCAGGTGCTAAACAAGAGGGGCAGTACAATGTTCGTGCGCATGAATTTTCTGCAGCCGCCGTTTAACAATGTTAAAGCGCGCCGGGCGATGCTTTACCTGATCGACCAGGAGGCCTTCTTGCGCGTCATGTACCCCGACGCGAGATACACCGAAACAGAGTTTTCGATATTTGGAAACAGTCCCCTCTATTCCAATGACGAGAATACGGGATGGTACAAGAAGGGCGGCGACCCGGAAAGAGCCAAACAGCTCTTACAGGAAGCCGGATATGCCGCGGAGAAAATTGTCATCCTCCAATCCACGGACTGGCCGGAGGCCAGCAATGCCTCGCAGCTTTTGGCGGATTTGCTGCGCAAGATCGGGGGCAACGCCGAACTTGCGCCGATGTCTTTTAGTGAGCTTAGCAAGCGTCGCGCGAATAAGGGCTCACTGGAGGATGGCGGGTGGAACATCTTCTTCTCTGATTACTCTGGAGCCAGCCCGATCAGCAATCCCTTCTTGCTCGCAAATGGGGAGCATGCGTGGTGGGGCTGGCCGAAGGACGACGAATACGAGGCGCTCCGGGCCAAATGGGCAGATGTCGAAACACTCAAAGAGCGTCAGGCGCTCGCCCGCAAGATGCAAGGGATATGGTGGGACTTCGTCGGCAGCGTTCTGCTGGGGCGCGCTGTCCTGCCAAGTGCCCACCGCAAGGCGCTTACCGGCCTCATCGATATCCCCATAGGCGACGGTTTTGCGATGTGGAACATGCAGAAAGCCTCCGCGTAATGGGTGCCTACATCCTCCGCAGATTGTTTCGACCATCGCTGTCATGGCGATGGTTGGGATCTTCATCTTCCTGCTTCTCAGGCTGGCGCCTGGCGACCCGGCTGCGGTCATGGCCGGACGGAACGCGAGGAGGATTCCGACCATCATGGGGCAGGGTACCGAGCCCGGCTTGTCGCTCAGGCCAATGTGAGCGGCCCCATGGGTCGCTATGTTGCAGACGTGGCGATGCTGCTCGCGACGATGGCCGGGCAGGGCCCAAGCGCACCACTGGCGATCGACGAAGACCCGGAAGTCTTCACGCAGACACTTGACCGCGACTTTCGCGGCACCCGGATCGCCTATGTCGGCGACTGGGACGGTTACCTCGCCACCGAGCCGGGCGTACTCGAGCTGGTCGAGTCCTCGTTTGGTGCATTCGAGCGGTTGGGCTGCACAGTAGAGTGGGTACTACCGCAACATGACCCCGCCAAGATCTGGCATCTGTTCCTGGTATGGCGCTGGTGGGGCATGACTAAGTGCCTCGCCCTTAGACGACCCGGAAACACGCAAGCTGATGAAGCCCGAACTGATCTGGGAGATCGAGCACGGCCTGAAGATGTCGCCGAGGCCGCCGAAGCCCGGGTCGCCTGGTACCAGGCGATGACGGCGATGTTCCATCAGTACGACTACATGCTTGCCCCACCCGCGCAAGTGTTCCCATTCGACAAGACCATCCACTGGCCGTCATCGATCGCCCGCCGCGAGATGGATACCTACCGCTGGATGGAAACCGTCGCACCCTGGTCAGTGACCGGGCACCCAGTGGCCTCGATGCCGGTCGGTTTCGACGGCCGCGGGCCCCCGATGGGCGTGCAGATTATCGGCCGGCATCACGGCGATCGGGCCGTCCTGCAGCTCGCGCAGGCCTACGAGAAGCAGACCAACTGGGTTGAGCGAGTCCTGCCACCCGGGTTGCGCCAGAACTGACGGATCAAGGGAATTCGCGAAAGGCTTCGAAGGATATTGCCAAGTTGTGTGAAGCGAGTTGCGCGAGAGTGGTTGGTCGCGGATTGATCCTACAGATCAGCCGCAAGGGGCGATGGTCTGACCAGTGCAGAACTCTTGATCCATTCGCTTGCGGCACGATCCCGGCGGCGCTGGTTAACGGACCGAAATGTAGAGAAACCACACGATGAACGGAGATTGCTATGACCGATACCCCTACCAACGAAACCATCCGGCTGGCCGGCCTCGAGGCCGAGGCCGAGATCCGTATTGACCGCTGGGGCATTCCGCATATCAGGGCGGCGAGCGAACGGGACCTGTTCCTGGTGCAGGGGTTCAACGCCGCTCGTGACCGGCTCTGGCAGCTCGATCTGTGGCGCAAGCGTGGTCTCGGCCTCCTCGCAACGGATTTCGGCCCCGGCTACCTGGCCCAAGACCATGCCGCCCGGCATTTCCTTTACCGCGGCGACATGGGGCCGGAATGGACAGCCTACGCGCCGGATACGGAAGCGATCTGCACGGCATTTGCCGCCGGTATCAATGCCTATGTCGCGCTCTGCGAAGCCGAGCCCGATCGCCTGCCGCCGGAATTTGCTCTGTTCGGCACGAAGCCAGCCCCATGGCAGTCTTCCGATGTTGTCCGCGTCCGCACCCACGCGCTGAACGGCAACGGGCTATCGGAGATCCTGCGAGCCAACATCATGGTTCTGGCTGATGCCGAGACGGATCTGCTGCGCTGCGAGATCAACCCGCCTGTCCGACCGAAGGGGGCCGCAGGCATTTCGCTGGCCGATATTCCGCTTGCCGCAACGCGCCTCTACAAGCTCGCGACCGCGCCGGTCACCTTCGACAAGGACCGTCTTGCGGCAACCTTGGATCATATCTGGAAGTGGACTGAGGTGACCGATCTCGGCGATGTCGTCCAGGCAAAGATGGAGGAGGGCTCCAACAACTGGGCCGTCCATGGCTCCCGAACCGAAAGCGGCCGGCCGATCCTGGCGAGCGATCCGCACCGCAGGCATGCCGTGCCCTCGCTACGTTACCTCGTGCACTTGGAAGCGCCGGGCCTCAATGTTACAGGCGCTGGCGAGCCGACCGCGCCGGGCGTCTCCCTCGGCCACAATGGGAAGATCGCCTTCGGTCTCACAATCTTCGGGGCAGACCAGGAGGACATATACGTCTACGAGACGAAGGGCGGCGATCCAGATACCTACCGCTATGGCGATCTGTGGGAGAAGATTGTCCGCATCGAAGAGGCCTTTCCGGTCAAGGGCTTTGCCGACCAGACGCTGACGCTCTCCTTCACCCGACACGGTCCGATCCTCTACGAGAATTCAGAAAAGCGGCTCGTGATCGCTATACGCTCCGTCTGGCTGTCGCCGGGCGCGGCCGCCTATCTCGGCAGCCTGTCCTACATGCGCAGCAACTCGGTGAAAGGTTTTTCCGAAACGCTTTCCCATTGGGGCACGCCTTCGGTAAACCATGTCAGTGCCGATTTGGAGGGCAATATCGGCTGGTTCACGGCCGGTTTCACGCCTGTCCGTCGCAACTGGGAAGGGCTCTTGCCCGTGCCCGGCCACGGCAGCCATGAATGGGACGGTTTCCTGCCTGCCGATCAGCTTCCGCGCAAGTACAATCCGACCGAGGGCTTTGTGGCTACGGCCAACGAGATGAACCTGCCGGCAGACCGCGATCCGAAAGCTCCGTCGATTGCCCATGAATGGGCGGAAGTGAGCCGCGCCCGGCGCATCAGGTCTGTCCTCGCCAGCGATCCCAAACACACGCTGAAAGCGTCAATGGCGTTGCAGACGGACGTATACTCCCGGCCGGCTGCCATCATCTCCGGCGTGCTTGAAAAAGTCGGCCGGCAACCTTTGGACGATGTCCAGCAAAAAGCACTCGATCTGCTCAGGAATTGGGACCACCGGCTTGAAGCAACAAGCCCCGCCGCGGCGCTGTTCGAAGTCTGGTGGATGAAGCACCTCCGCCCGGCGCTTCTCGCAAGGTTCGTCCCGAACCCGACGGTGCTTCAGTTGCTGCTACCGGGCGATGTCGACCGGATCCTCTCCCTTCTGGTCGAGCCCGGGCTCCGATGGGCCGAGGCCGAACGCGACGACATGCTGCTTTCGACGCTCTCACTTGGTTTTGCCGATTGCGGCGCGCGGCTCGGCGCCGATCCGTTCGCCTGGCAATGGGGCATTTTGCACCAGGCGATTTTCGAGCATGCTGCCAGCCGCATCAGGCCGGAGAATGTCACGGAGTGGAATGTCGGTGCGCTCCCGCTCGGCGGCAGCCGTTCGACACCCATGATGGCCGGCTACCGGATGAACGATTTCGGTGTCAACATAGGGGCGTCCGTCCGACTCGTCATGGATGTCGGCAACTGGGACAACAGCGTCTGCATCAACGCGCCCGGCCAGTCCGGCGACCCGCGCTCGGTCCATTACGGCGATCTCGCCGAAACGTGGTCCAAAGGTGAATACGTGCCGCTCGTCTACAGCAAAAAGCGCGTTGAGGAAGAGACCGTCCGCCGCATCGCCCTCCTGCCGGGTTGAGCGAAGTTCAAGCGACAGCGAAAGCATTCCCGTCGGGCGTGGCTGGTTAACGCCACAGCGGTGCGGCAGCATGCGCTGAGAACGGCCACCCGGCTCGAACGCGAACTGACGGAGGAACGGGTTTCCTTCATGGCCTAATCGGCCCGAAGCTGAGATTTTGGCCAAGTTGGGAAACATTTGACGAACATCAGGGCTTGCTTCAAGTTTGTAGCAGCATGGCAACGTTTTCGGCGGTGAATTTGAAGCCCCGGCGGTCGGGAACCCGTTCGGCGGAGATGGGATATCTGGGTCGCTTGGGATCGATGCCGGTGATCCGGAACCGTTCGCTTCCGGCGCTGAATTCGCGCCCGAAGTCTGAGGGAGCCAGCCCGTACCGCTCGGCTAGAATCTCGAACATATCCTTTTCGAGATTGAATGCTGTGCCGTCGGAGGCGGGAATGCTGACGCTGAACACCGGTTCGAAGGCAAACCCGGAGTCTAGGCTTCGCCATCCGGCGCTTTCGATGGCCAGCCCGTGATCCGCGGCGATCTTTTGGCAGGCTTCGAGCATGCGGGCTTGGATCCGCTCGCAAGCTACAGGCGTCAGCCGGATGATGCGGTTTCCTTTGCTCAATCTGGTTCGCCTTTCCGTACCTGGTAGACGGTTCCGCGCGAGATGCCGAGAGCACGAGCGATCTGTGTCGGGCCGTGGCCCTGTTTCAGTCGGCGCATGATTTCGGCACGGTCGATCTTTGGCGGCCGGCCTTTGTAGATGCCGCGCTTCCTGGCGGCGGCAATGCCCTCGGCCTGCCGTTCGCGCCGTAGATTGGTCTCGAATTCGGCAAAAACGCCGAGCATGTCAAAGAAGGCTTTGCCGGTGGCGGTCGAGGTGTCGACAGGCTGCTCGGTCGCGGACAGATGCGCGCCCTTGGCTTTCAGCCGGTCCACGATCACTTGCAGATCGCGCAAGGAGCGCGCCAAGCGATCGATGCGGGTGACGACGAGCGTCTCGCCGGCATGGATGAAGTCGAGAATGATGGTGAGCTGCGGGCGACCTTCCAGCGAGGCGCCGCTCTTCTGTTCCTCGCGAATGACCTCGCAGCCGGCGGTCTTGAGTGCGGCGAGTTGCGCGGCAAGATTCTGGTCGGTAGTGGAGGTGCGCGCGTATCCGATACGAGTCATGCGAACCGTTCATTTTGGGTGTGCCAAGGCATGAATTCGTTCAATATCTCAAATCGGACCCAAAATAAACATGGCTGTGCGGCTGGAACGTGTTCACTTGCGTTGTGCTGGCTGGGTATACCCAAATTAGAACGCGCCCATCGGTTCCGGGCTGTCAGTTACGCCGCCGTCGTGGCTTCAGCTTTCTGGTAACCGCCGCCAGCCACGCGATTGCGCCGGGCGTGGCCTGCCAAGCCTGGCCGTTTTCCTCAACGTAGTCAGCTGCCTCATCCTCGCCGCCCAAGGTGATATAGCCGTTGATGGAAGCAACCAGTGGCTGCTTGCCGAACAGGACGCCAGGCACATGGCTGTTCGCGAGCCAAGCCTCCTCCGCAAGCTTCCCGGCACCCGGATCGCTTTCACGAAAGGCAAGAAGGGCGCGCGTGTAGAGCCATGCAGCAGCGCAATCGTCTTCGTACTGTTTGAGAAGCTTCCTCAGGGCCTTGATATCGTCGCGCGCCAGCAAATGCCCGGCCAGCGCATAGCGGATGCCCTGATTGTCATTCGGATTGAGCTCGAGCATCGCCTGACAATGGTCGATGGCCTCCTGATGCTGACCAAGCCGCCAGAGTAACGCGGCAAGACCTGCCCGTGCCCGCATGTAGGGGCGCGTCTCGAGAAAACCCCAGAAGTGACCGGCATATTCCTCAAACCCGTCCGGTCCGAGCGCCTCTTCACCCGCCGCGACGCCCTTCTGGTAGTAGACCAGCACTTCCTCGACAGACCCCGCCTCTTCTTCCGCCAACAGCACATAGGCGTCGGCGCACAACGGCGAGACTTTAAGCGCCTTCCTGGCCAGCGCGATACGCTTGCTGCGACTGGTCGCTTCCCAAGCTTCGTACATGATGTCTTGCGCGGCAGCCGTCGGGTCGCTCCCACGCTGTCCGCCGAAAAGACCTGCCATCAACCCCTCCATGCCGCGCCGGTCCGGCATCGGAGGCAGAGCATCGTCATTTTCCGGCTTCTTGGATTTCGCCATTGCCTTCTTTCGGGGCTTCTTCGATACAGGCATTTCAACATCCCCTTCGATGGGTCACGCCGCTTGTTTCTGCTCAAAATCGATCCGGCGATCCAGATCGAGGTCGAAGCGGCCATAAGGATTGACATGGCCGTAGATCAGCGGCGTCAGGCCCCGATAGTCCTCCGGCGTCAGCCGCGCTGACCACTTCGGCTCGCTCAACACCGACTGCATCATGCGCGTGTTCACATAGACCAGCGACGCCTGCAGCAGATGCAGGGCCAGCACCGATATCTCCTGCTCATCGGGCCGGTTGGAGGCGATTTCGCCACCCTTGCCGAAGAAGACGAAGCTGTTGGCGCTGTTCCAGTTCTCGACCACATTCAGGCCTTCGTGGATTTCCCGGCGGAATTTCTCGTGGCGCAAATACCGGCAAAGGAAGATCGTCTTGATCGCCCGGCCGAGTTCGGCGAGTGCCTTGTAGGTCGGGTGCATCACCTCGGCGCGGGCGAAGCGGCGCAGGATCGCTTCGGGATCGGCCAACCCGCTGTGCATGGCAGCCGCATATTTGACCATCTCGTCATACTGCTGCTCGATCTCCTCCCAGTTGATGACGTTGGAAAGAATGGGAAGCAGATTGGGCAATTCAGCGCGCAGGCCTGGATGCGGCAGCGCCAGCTTCTGCCGGGCGATCGCCTTCAGGCGTGGCGCCAGCTCGAACCCGAGCAGGCGGCAAAAAGCAAAGCCGACGACGCTCTGGCCATGGCTGTCGACATATTGGCGCTGGATCTCCATGTCGGTGCAGTGTCGCAGCACGCCCTTGATCATCGCGGCGACCTCCGAAGACGAACAGCGCTTGAGCTGCGAGAAGATGCAGGTCGAACCCTTCTCGACATGCCAGTAGATCATCACGCCGCGACCGCCATAGCGGACATGCCATTCCGTCATCAGGTTGCCGTCCCAAGCGCCGAACTTCTTGGAATCCGACGCGCAGGCCGTGCCGGCTTCGCCCCAGATGGCGGTGTTGCGGATCGCCAGCGTTGCATTGGCAACGCGCCCGCAAGCCGCTTCGAGCGCGCCCCGGTGGAGGAAGCGCCGGCCGACGTGAAGCAGTTCCTCGTAGCTGACATCCGGGCATCCGGCCGCGACGCGCTTCAGGCCGGCATTCGTGCCCAGCCCGTAGAGACACAGGATCAGGCGCCGGTCGAGCGCACCGCGCGAAAGCGCCACACGGGAAGCCGACGTTTCAAAGGCGTCCAGAAAGCCGGTGTCGAGCGCCGTCTCCTTCAACACATCCAGCAGTTCCGTCATTGGCCAACGCCGGCCGATCTCGGCCTTGACCGATCGCAGGCCTTGCGGTTCCGGCAGCGGCTGGAACGGCGTGATCGAGATGCGGTTCTCGCCGCGCCAGAGAATGCGTACCTTGTCGTTGCGGGGGAGTTCGGCATTCAGCAGCCGCAATTCCCGCTCAAGCTCGGCCTGGATTTTGCGGGTGAACGCTCGCGCATCCGACGTCAGGTTGAGCGCGTCGTAGTAGGCCGCCCGTCGGCTCTCGAAATCCTTGGGCAGATCGTCGTCCGGATTTCGATAGCGGTCCGCCCCGACCACCCAGATTTCCTTGGCCCGGATGCGGTCGCGCAGCTGGCTGAGGACGCAAAGCTCATAGCTGATCCGGTTGATGCGCCCGTCCTTTCCGATGATCGCGCTGCGCCATTTCGGCGGAATGACCCCTTCGATCGGCACCCCGTTCCGCGGCACAACTCGGCATCGGGTTTCGAAGGCCCGCCTGATCCAGTCTAACGCCCCAAGCACGGGCCGATGAACGGCATTGTTCGAACGAAACTCCAGAACCGAAAGAAGCTTCGGCAGGATTCTTCGATAGTGACCGGCATAGGACCCACGCATAACCTGGTAGATGCGCCGTTCGAGCGTGCCCTTCGCACGATGCTCCTTGACGATCGCCGCAAGCTTTTCCTTGCCCGCTACCGGAAAGATCACATCGCAGACCCGGCCACCCGGCGCCTCGATCGCGGCACCCGCGATATCGACCAGCAGCCGCTCCTTGCCATAAACCTTCTCGATGTCACGCGCGATGCCGGCCACCACCTTGCGCTTCGAACGCGCCCCGATCTTGTGGATGGTCTCCACCAGCAGGTCGATCATGCCGTCGATGATCTGTGCTTCCCGCATCATCAGGAAAACGGTATAGAGGCCTAGTTGCCGCCTCGGGGCGTGGCGGCGCATCTCGGAGGCTTTTTCGGCGCCTACCCGCCGAACGATCTGATCGATCCAGGT
>NZ_JBWKME010000076.1:0-89679 GCF_056431085.1 Mesorhizobium waitakense
ACTGTAACCCATGTATCCGGTTCAAAGTGTTACCCATCTATCGGCTGGACACAGGCAGGGCGACGAGGGGCGGCGCGACTTAAAGCGCCTTCGCAATCCGCGCCGCCAGCCTTGCGTTGTTCTCCACCAGCGCGATGTTGGTCTTCAGGCTCCTGCCGCCAGTCAGCTCCAAAATCTTCCCCAGCAGGAATGGCGTCACCGCCTTGCCGGTCACGTTGAGTGCTTCCGCGGCCTTCTGCGCGGCCTCGATATAGCCAGCCATCTCTTCGGCTGGGATTTCGTGGTTTTCCGGCACCGGATTGGCGATCAGCATGCCACCGGCGAGCCCCAGCGCCTGCCGGGTCTGGTAGAAATGCGCGATCTCTTCCGGTATGTGCAAGGTCAGCGGCGCGCGGAACGGCGAATGCCGCGACCAGAAGGCCGGCATCGTCTCGCAGCCATGGCCGACCACGGGCACGCCGCGCGTTTCCAGCACTTCCAGCGTCTTTTCGATGTCGAGGATGGCCTTGGCGCCGGCCGATACGACGATGACCGGCGTGCGGGCCAGCTCGTCGAGATCGGCTGAGATGTCAAAACTCTTTTCCGCGCCCTTGTGCACGCCGCCGATGCCGCCGGTGGCGAACACCTTGATGCCGACCATATGCGCGGCGATCATCGTGGCGGCGACCGTGGTGCCACCGGTGCGCCCTTGCGCCACCGCGAACCCGAGGTCGGCGCGCGACAGCTTCATGGCGTCGCCGGTCATGGCAAGGGACTCGCGCTCGCCGTCCGAAAGCCCGATCTTGATGCGGCCGCCAACCACGGCGATCGTCGCCGGCACGGCGCCACCGTCGGTGATGATCTTTTCGACATCGGCCGCCATGGCGCCATTGTCGGGGTAGGGCATGCCATGGGTGATGATGGTGCTCTCCAGCGCCACCACCGGCCGGCCAGCAGCCAGAGCCTGTGCGACCGGCGCGTGGATATCGATGAAGGGGCGGGCGGTCTCTGGTGTCATCCTGATCTCCAATCCGGAGCTATGCGCATCCACCTGGAGGCGCGAAAACACTCCGGCACTATGAACTGGCCCGGTCTCATGCCACTTCCTGCGCATCCGGCACAAGGGCCAGCGCCTCGGTGAAGCTCGCCGTGGTGAAATCGGGAACGGCATCGGCGCTTTCGATGGCCAGCGTCGCCGCGGCAATGCCTTCGCGCAGGGCCGCGCGCAAGGGCACGCCGCGCAGCAAGGCAGCGACCGTCGCACCCGCCAGCGCATCGCCGGCGCCGGTGACGTCAGCGACTTTTCTTGGCGCCGGCGGCAGGATCGAGAAGGTGCCGGCTTCATCGAAGCCCAGCATAGGAGCGCCGCCCGCTGTCACCACGCCGCTTTTGAGCCCGGCGCTTTTCAGCCCGTCGACGATGTCCTGCCCTGAGGCCGCACTGTCCAGGCCGGCTAGTGCGACCGCCTCGCGCCGGTTCATGAAGACGACGGCCAGATTGCCGAGCACCGACCTCAGGCGCACGATCTTGGCCGGCGAAATGGCAATGGCGAAGACGGGTTTACCGGCGGCGAGTGCCACAAGCCGCTCCAGTGCCGCCGTCGGCAGGTTGGCGTCGCAGAAGACGGCATCGGCGGCAGCGATCACCTCTCGCACCTTCGAGCGCCTGACCTGCTTGGGAAATGCCAGCTCATAGAGCGCCATGTCGGCGAAGCCGACGATCAATTCGCCCTCGTTGTCGATCAGCGCCGTATAGCTCGGCGTCGTGCGATCGAGGAACACGGCGGACAGGTCGACAATACCGGCTTTCGCGATGGCTCGTGAAACCGTATCGGCGGCGGCATCGCCGCCGCGCACCGACAGTAGCGAGGCCGAAACGCCGTGCCGCACGGCACTGCGCAACGCGTTGAAAACGCCGCCGCCGACATCCTCGCGCATCGTGCCGGGATTGGACGCGGCCGGCACGTAAGCGCCGGACACCTGGCCGCGCCGGTCGATATGGGCGCCACCTACGGCCAGTACTTTCGCGGATTTCAGCATGCCGGCGATATGACCTTTGTAATTCCAGCCGCACAAGCGCTAGGCTGTGTGACGAAGCTTCGCATGCAGGGTAGCGATTCGGCCGATCGAAACAATCGAGCCGCCTGGCCCATTGCGAGGTGCATCCCTGATCGAATCCCTAGGACAAAAAAAGAACAGATCCGGATATTGATTGTTTTTCAGATATTTGAACCCCCTTGCCAAACGAGAACAAAAAAGGTACAAATAGACAGGGATTACGGATTGTCCGGCCTTCATTGACGACCAAGGGGTGATGTATCATGGCTCAGAATTCTTTGCGGCTGGTAGAGGACAAAGCGGTGGACAAATCAAAGGCTCTGGATGCGGCGCTGTCGCAAATCGAGCGGGCTTTCGGCAAGGGCTCGATCATGCGGCTCGGCGCGAACGAGCAGGTCGTCGAGATCGAAACCGTGCCGACCGGCTCGCTTGGCCTCGACATCGCGCTTGGCGTCGGTGGCCTGCCGCGCGGCCGCATCGTCGAGATCTACGGGCCGGAAAGCTCGGGCAAGACAACGCTGGCGCTGCACACTGTTGCGGAAGCCCAGAAGAAGGGTGGCATCTGCGCCTTCGTCGATGCCGAGCATGCGCTCGATCCGGTCTATGCCCGCAAGCTTGGCGTCGATCTGGAAAACCTTCTGATCTCGCAGCCTGACACCGGTGAGCAGGCGCTGGAAATCTGCGACACGCTGGTGCGCTCCGGTGCAATCGACGTGTTGGTGGTCGATTCGGTCGCGGCGCTGACGCCACGCGCCGAAATTGAAGGCGAGATGGGCGATTCGCTGCCCGGCCTACAGGCCCGCCTGATGAGCCAGGCGCTGCGCAAGCTGACCGCCTCGATCTCGCGCTCCAACACCATGGTCATCTTCATCAACCAGATCCGCATGAAGATCGGCGTCATGTTCGGTTCGCCCGAGACCACGACGGGTGGCAACGCGCTGAAATTCTACGCCTCGGTCCGCCTCGACATCCGCCGCATCGGCTCGGTCAAGGACCGCGACGAGGTCGTCGGCAACCAGACCCGCGTCAAGGTGGTCAAGAACAAGCTGGCGCCGCCCTTCAAGGTGGTCGAGTTCGACATCATGTATGGCGAGGGCGTGTCCAAGACCGGCGAACTGGTCGACCTCGGCGTCAAGGCCGGCGTGGTCGAGAAGTCGGGCGCCTGGTTCTCCTACAATTCGCAGCGTCTCGGCCAGGGCCGCGAGAATGCCAAGCTGTTCCTGCGCGACAATCCCGACACGGCGCGCGAGATCGAACTAGCGCTCAGGCAGAATGCCGGGTTGATCGCCGAGAAATTCCTCGAGAATGGCGGCGCCGAGAGCGGCGACGACGGGTTCGAGGAAGAATCCGGCGCGATGTAGCAAACTCGTGCACAAGATGCCGGCCGAAGATCGGCCATAATCCTGTTCTATTATCTCAAGCTTATGTAATTGAGTTCAGTGTTTTCGCGTTCCAAACCGCCGGCTTTCGAGCCGGCGGTTTTTCGTTTTCTGGCTGGCGCTGATGGTCGGCAAGCTGGCGATTTGGACCAATTCCGTGTTTCTGGACAGGGTGCGGTGCGACCGCTAAAAGGCCAAGTCTATTTTCTTATGGATGTCGCCCAAAAGTGCGCAGCGGTTTTGGGACAGCGACATGCATGGAAGCAAAAACTTGAAGCGCGTCGACTGAATCCGTTTTCAGCGCGACGCGCTTTGAGACCCAGAGCCCATTTTCCGCCGGTTTGCCGGCGGTTTTCTCGAAAAGGCAGCATTCATGAGTGGCGTGAACGAGATCCGGTCGACATTTCTCGACTACTTCCGCAAGGAGGGTCACGAGATCGTCGCGTCGAGCCCGCTGGTGCCGCGCAACGATCCGACGCTGATGTTCACCAACGCCGGCATGGTGCAGTTCAAGAACGTCTTCACCGGCCTGGAGAAGCGGCCCTATTCGCGCGCCTCGACCGCGCAGAAGAGCGTTCGCGCCGGCGGCAAGCACAACGACCTTGACAATGTCGGCTACACCGCACGCCATCTGACCTTCTTCGAAATGCTCGGCAATTTCTCCTTTGGCGACTATTTCAAGGAGCGCGCCATCGAGCTTGCCTGGAACCTGATCACCAAGGAATTCGGGCTCAACAAGGACAAACTTCTGGTCACCGTCTATCACACGGACGATGAAGCCGCTGGCTTCTGGAAGAAGATCGCCGGGTTTTCCGACGACCGCATCATTCGCATCGCGACCTCGGACAATTTTTGGGCGATGGGCGACACCGGACCGTGCGGGCCGTGCTCGGAGATATTCATCGACCGCGGCGAACACATCTGGGGCGGCCCTCCCGGCAGCCCGGAGGAAGATGGCGACCGTTTCCTCGAATTCTGGAACCTGGTGTTCATGCAGTATGAACAGGTGACGAAGGAAGAGCGCATCGACCTGCCGCGCCCGTCGATCGACACCGGCCTAGGGCTGGAGCGCATGGCGTCTATCCTGCAGGGGGTGGAGAGCGTCTTTGAAACCGATCTATTCCGTCACCTGATCGACGCGGCGTCGTCCGCCATTGGGCACGGTCCCGACAAGGAGACGGTCGCGTCCTTCCGCGTCATCGCCGATCATCTGCGCTCGTCGTCTTTCCTGGTCGCCGACGGTGTGCTGCCGTCGAACGAAGGCCGTGGCTATGTCCTGCGTCGCATCATGCGCCGCGCCATGCGTCATGCGCAGTTGCTCGGTGCCCGCGATCCCTTGATGTGGCGCCTGGTGCCGGCCCTGGTCCGCGAGATGGGCCAGGCCTATCCGGAGCTGGTGCGCGGCGAGCAGTTGATCACCGAGACCCTGAAGCTCGAGGAAACCCGTTTCCGCAAGACGCTGGTGCGTGGCCTCGGCCTGCTTTCGGAGGCGACGGAAAAACTGGGCGCCGGCGACATGCTGGATGGCGAGACGGCCTTCAAGCTCTACGACACCTACGGCTTCCCGCTCGATCTGACGCAGGACGCGCTGCGCCAGCGCAGCATCTCGGTCGATCTGGCTGGCTTCACCAATGCCATGGAGCGGCAGAGGGCCGAGGCGCGCGCTCACTGGGCAGGCTCCGGCGACGCCGCCACAGAGACGATCTGGTTCCCGGTGCGCGAGAAGGCGGGCGCCACCGAATTCCTCGGTTACGAGACCGAGCAGGCGGAAGGCCTCATCCAGGCGCTTGTCAGGGACGGCAAGACCGTCGACAGCGCAAGCAAGGGCGACGCGGTTGCCGTGGTCGTCAACCAGACGCCGTTCTATGCCGAGTCCGGCGGCCAGATGGGCGACACCGGAATCATGTCAGGCGAAGGCTTCTCGATCGATGTTTCCGATACGCAGAAGAAGGCCGATGGGCTGTTCGTCCATATCGGCAAGATGGCCAGCGGCACGGTCAAGACCGGCGCTGTCGTCGAGCTCAAGGTCGACCATGACAGACGCTCGAGGCTGCGTGCGAACCATTCCGCGACGCATCTGATCCATGAGGCGCTGCGCGAGGTGCTGGGTAGCCATGTCGCGCAGAAGGGTTCGCTGGTTGCGCCCGAGCGCCTGCGCTTCGACATCTCGCACAACAAGCCCATTTCGCCCGAGGATCTCGAAGAGGTCGAGCGCATGGCGAACGAGATCGTCGTCCAGAACGGCCCGGTGAGCACGCGCCTGATGTCGGTCGACGACGCCATTGCCGAGGGCGCCATGGCGCTGTTCGGCGAGAAGTACGGCGACGAGGTGCGCGTCGTGTCGATGGGCACGGGCCTGCATGGCGCCAAGGCCAACCGGCCCTATTCGGTCGAACTCTGCGGCGGCACGCATGTCAGGGCGACCGGCGATATCGGCCTGGTGCGTGTCGTGTCGGACAGCGCGGTCGCCGCCGGCGTGCGCCGCATCGAGGCTTTGACCGGCGAGGCCGCGCGCAAGCATCTCGACGAGCAGGACCGGCGTTTGAAATCGGTGGCCGCGACGCTGAAGATCTCGCCGGCCGACGTGCCGGCGCGCGTCGAGGCGCTGCTCGACGAGCGCAAGAAGCTCGAGAAGGAACTGACCGAAGCGCGCAAGAAACTGGCGCTGGGCGGCGGTGCCGCGGCGGGTGCACCGTCGGAGAACGAAACTGTCGCCGGCGTCGGCTTCCTCGGCAAGGCGGTTTCGGGTGTTTCGCCGAAGGATCTGAAGCCGCTGGCCGATGCCGGCAAGAGCTCGCTCGGTTCCGGCGTCGTCGTCTTCGTCGGCGCCGGCGACGACAACAAGGCGAGCGTCGTGGTCGCTGTCACCGATGATCTGCTAAGCCGTTTCAGCGCCGTCGATCTGGTGCGCGTGGCCTCCGCAGCATTGGGCGGTCAGGGTGGCGGCGGACGGCCCGACATGGCGCAGGCCGGTGGCCCGGACGCCTCGAAAGCCGGTGATGCGATCGCCGCGGTCAAGGCGGCGCTGGAGGCAGCCTGAAAGTCCCTGCATGAAGGTGCTCGTCCTTGGCGGCTACGGTCTGATCGGCGAAGCCGTCGTCGGCCGTCTGCTTCGCGACGGTCATCATGTGGCCGGCCTTGGTCGCGATGTCGTGGATGCCGAGCGGCGCTGGCCGGCGGTACGCTGGATCGCCGCCGACATGTCGCGGCTGCTTGCCGCCGAGGACTGGCTGCCGGTCGTCACCGGCATGGACGCAATCGTCAATGCGGCAGGCGCCTTGCAGGACGGCCCGCGCGATCGCCTCGACGCCATCCACCGGGATTCGATGGTGGCGCTGGTCGCGGCTTGCGAACAGGCCGGCGTGCGCCGTTTTGCGCAGATTTCCGCGATCGGCGCCGACCTGTCCTCCGCCGACGCGTTCTTCAACAGCAAGGCGCAAGGCGACAGGGCTGTCGCAGGCTCTTCGCTGGAGTGGACGATCCTGCGCCCAGGTTTGGTGATCGCGCCCGCCGCCTATGGCGGGACGGCACTTTTGCGCGCCCTTGCGGCCTTCCCCGGTTTTATCCCTGCCGTCATGTCGCGCCAGCCGATCCAGACCGTGGCGGTCACCGACGTTGCTGAAGCGCTCTCGCGCGCGGTCGCCGGATCGCTGCCGCCCCGTACTGCCGTCGATCTCGTCGAGGCGCAAGCCAGACCGCTCGCCGATGTTCTCCTGGCCTTTCGGGCATGGCTTGGCCTGCCGCGGGCGAAGGTCGTACCGATGCCGGCCATTGTCGGCCGTCTTGCTGCCGCAACCGCCGATGGCCTGGGCCTCCTTGGCTGGCGATCGCCTTTGCGCAGCGCAGCCCTTGCCGCGCTGGCGCGTGGCGTGACTGGCAATGCCCGGCCTTGGAACCAGATTTGCGGCCATCCGCTTCAGCCGCTGGAAGCAACGCTGGCCGCCATGCCGGCCCATGTCCAGGAGCGATGGTTCGCGCGCCTCTGGCTGGCAAAACCTGTCATCTTCGGCTGCCTGGCCCTGTTCTGGCTTGCTTCGGGCATCATCAGCCTGGTCCGGCAAGACGAAGCCGCTTCCATTCTTGTGTCACGCGGCGTGTCGGCGAATTTTGCGGACGTGGCGGTTCTTGTCGGCGGCGCTGCGGATATCCTTGCCGGCGCGGCGGTTCTAGTCCGGCCTTTTGCCCGGCCAGCGCTGCTGGCGATGATAGCAATCACGCTGTTTTATCTGGCGGCGTCGACGCTTCTCGTTCCCGATCTATGGCTCGCGCCGCTGGGGCCGCTGGTCAAGACGATCCCCATGCTGTGCCTGGTGCTTGTGGCGCTGGCGGTCGTCGACGAGCGATGAACCTCTGGGCCGACATACTGCGCTGGACGCATGTCATTGGCGCCACGGTTCTCTTTGGCACCGGCGCCGGGATTGCCTTCTTCATGCTGATGGCGCCGCGCACCGGTCGCGCCGAGCTCGTCGCCCATGTCGCGGGCACGGTTGTCATCGCCGACACCATATTCACGGCAACCGCGGTCGTCGTGCAGCCCATCACCGGCGTATTGCTTGCTCGGGCATTGGGGTGGCCGCTGTCCGAGGGCTGGATTGTACTGTCGCTGCTGCTTTATGTCGTGACGGGTCTGTTCTGGCTGCCGGTGGTCTGGATCCAGATTCGGATGCGAAATCTGGCGCGACAGGCGGTTATCGAAAATCGACCGCTGCCCGCCGAGGAAAAGCGCCTTTTTCGCATCTGGTTCGCTTGCGGTTTTCCGGCCTTCGCTGCCGTGCTTGCCATCCTTTGGCTGATGGTCGCCCGGCCGGAGATCAGTTTTTTCGGAGGATGATGTGCCCACGCTGACCATGTACCAGGTCGATGCTTTTGCCGAGCGCGCCTTTCAGGGCAACCCCGCTGCCGTCCTCATCTTGCAGGACTGGCTGGCGGACGAGGTGATGCAGGCCATCGCAAACGAGAACAATCTTGCCGAAACCGCCTTTGCGCGGCCGAACGGCAAGGGCTGGGACTTGCGCTGGTTCACACCGGTTCATGAAGTCGACTTCTGCGGACACGCCACTCTGGCGACCGCCCATGTGCTGGCCTCGCAACACGATGTGGCCGATGACATGGCCTTTGCCACGCGAGTGGGCGAGTTGCGGGTCTCTCAGCGGCAAGGCGCCTACCAGCTCGATCTGCCATGCTTTCCGCCGCAGCCTGTCGACGGCGAAACCATGCTGGCGCTGCAGGAGATATTGTCGCCGCATCCGGTTGCGGGCTTTCGCAATTTTGAGAACCTGTTCGTCGAGCTTGCCGACGAGCAATCCGTCCGGTCCTTCGTTCCCGATCTGCTCAGGATCGGGGCTTTTCACCCGCTCGGCCTTGTCATTACCGCGCGCGGCCAAACGCATGATTTCGTCTCCCGCTATTTCGTTCCCGGAGCCGGCATCCCCGAGGATCCGGTGACCGGCTCCATTCATGCGACGCTGGTGCCGTACTGGGCTGAAAAACTCGGCAAGACCCACCTGTCCGCCTTCCAGTGCTCACAGCGCGGCGGGCATCTTTTGTGTGACCTGGCAGGCGATCGCGTGCTAATCCTGGGTCGCGCCAAGACCTTCATGAAGGCGGAAATCTATCTTCCAGAATGAACAACGGGCGCAGGCTGATCAGGCCGCAGGACCGCTCGCGGCAAAGCCTGGACGGGCCGCGATCCGGTCCCACCAGGCTTGACCCTCTGGGAACTCGGCGAGCAGCTTTTGCCCTTCGGCGACCTTGACGAAATAGCCGATGATCGGCGCCGCATGCAGATCGGCGAGCGTCAGCTGGTCGCCAAGCCACCATGGACCCGGCGCTTTCAGTGAGGAGAGCGTCCGAAGCGCCTTGCTCGCCTGCGAAAGCCCGTTGGCGATCAACGCCTCGTCGCGTGCCTCCTTCTCCAGCCGCTCGACGGCGACATCCCAGACCATCGACCGATAGGCATAGGCGTCGAGCATGCCGATGATCTGGTTCATCCGCGCACGGCCGCGCGGATCCTTCGGCTGCAGCGCCGGCCCGTCAAAGGCTTCGTCGACATAGCCCGCGATCGCGCTCGTCTCGAAAAGGCGAAACCCGTCATGCTCGAAGGCCGGGATGCGGCCGAACGGGTGATGCTCGAAATACCAGGCGGGAATGCCCTCGGCGGCAAAGACATCGACCGGCACGAGCCCGTAGTCGATGCCTTTCTCCTCGAGCACGAGCCGCACGATGCGCACATAGACGCTGTAGTCCGCGCCGTAGACGACGGGCTTGCCCATGGTACCCCTCCGGTCTTGGCCGGTTACGCCATCGCCTTTTGCAGGTTCTCGTCGATCTTGTCGAGGAAGCCGGTGGTCGAGAGCCAGGGCTGGTCGGGGCCGATCAGCAGCGACAGGTCCTTGGTCATGAAACCGCTCTCGACCGTCTGGATGCAGACCTTTTCCAGTGTCTCGGCAAAGCGCTTCAGTTCGGCATTGTCGTCGAGCTTGGCGCGGTGCGCGAGGCCGCGCGTCCAGGCAAAGATCGAGGCGATTGAATTGGTCGAGGTCTCCTCACCCTTCTGGTGCTGCCGGTAGTGGCGGGTGACGGTGCCGTGGGCGGCTTCGGCTTCCACCGTTTTGCCGTCCGGTGTCATCAGCACCGAGGTCATCAGGCCGAGCGAACCGAACCCTTGCGCAACGGTATCGGACTGGACGTCGCCGTCATAGTTCTTGCAGGCCCAGACATAGCCGCCGGACCATTTCAGGCTGGACGCCACCATGTCGTCGATTAGCCGGTGCTCGTACCACAGCTTCTTCGACTTGAACTCGGCCTCGAACTCGGCCTCGTAGACTTCCTGGAAGATGTCCTTGAAGCGCCCGTCATAGGCCTTGAGGATGGTGTTCTTGGTCGAGAGATAGACCGGATAGTTGCGCAGCAGGCCGTAGTTCAGCGAAGCACGGGCGAATTCGCGGATGGAATCGTCGAGATTGTACATGGCCATGGCGACGCCGGCGCCCGGCGCATCGTAGACATCGTGCTCGATGACTTTGCCGTCCTCGCCGACGAACTTGATCGTCAGCTTGCCCTTGCCGGGAAAGCGGAAATCGGTGGCGCGGTATTGGTCGCCGAAGGCGTGACGCCCGACGATTATAGGCTTGGTCCAGCCCGGCACCAGGCGCGGTACGTTCTTCATGATGATCGGTTCGCGGAAGATGGTGCCGCCGAGGATGTTGCGGATGGTGCCGTTCGGCGACTTCCACATCTTCTTCAGTTTGAATTCCTCGACGCGCTGCTCGTCGGGCGTGATCGTCGCGCATTTCACGCCGACCCCGTATTTCTTGATGGCGTTGGCCGAATCGATGGTCACCTGATCGTTGGTGGCGTCACGGTGCTCGATGCCGAGGTCGTAATATTCAAGCTTGAGGTCGAGATAAGGGTGGATCAGCTTGTCCTTGATGAACTGCCAGATGATGCGGGTCATCTCGTCGCCGTCGAGTTCGACGACCGGGTTCGCCACCTTGATCTTCGCCATGGAAAGAATGCCTCGTTCAACAGTTGGGTGATGGCGGGGCAGACCTCGCCAGAGTAGGGACTTCGCCTATAGCAAAGCGATCAGAGCGGTGCAAACCGGGACGACGCCGACGCAGGCTGCTGCAAGAGCAATTCCAAGAGAAGTGTGAAGCGGTTTTCTCGGGAGAAGCGCGTAGCGCTTTCCCTTAGGGAATTGCGACAAAAACAAAAAAGATAGAGCGGTTCGGCGCTTCCGTGAAACGGTGAACCGCTCTGGCAATCGAGAACAAAAAAGGCGATGCCGCACTGCCTCCGATGGGCAGCTGGCATCGCCTTGTTTCATGCTGCCGCGGAAGCGGCGGTCGCTTATTGCAGCGGCGCACCGCCAGGGCCCGGGAAGCCGGTGAGCGGCGTGCCGTCGGCTACGTTGCCGGCGATCATGTTGTTCTTGAACGACTGGACGGCGCCGCTCCCGGTATTGCTGACCCCGGTAACATTGCCGAATATCGTCGATCCGCCGAGAAAGGCGATGGCGCTTCCGTTGCCGCTGGCAGCCGCACCGTTGGCGTTGACACCGCTGCCGGCATTGGCGCTGATCGTGTTACCGGTAATCGTCGCACGCACCGGCGATGCCGCTGCGACGGATTTGACCACCACGCCGTTGCCGGTATTGCCGCTGATCAGGCTGTTGGTCAGCGTCAGGTTCATGGCCACGGTGTTGCCTGTGCCGTCGATAAGAATGCCACTGGCGCTGTTGGTGATTTCCACCTTCGAAAGGATGGCGTTGATACCAGCAGCGACGGACGATTTGATAAGAACACCTTCGGCGCCTGCCTCGGCTATCCGCGTGTTGCTTATGTAGAGTTCGCTGTTCGCGTTGGCGGCGAATTCGACGCCGTTGCCGCCCATCCGCTCTATGTTGCAGTCCTCGATATGCAGTTGACCTTGGCCAACCATCCGCACGCCGTCGAGGCCGTTGCCTATACCGTCTATATCGATGCCGCGAAGATGCACCGCCGAGCCGACCGGCGTGTTGACGATGATGCCGTTCACGAGGGACGCGAGCACGCCAGCTTCAGTGTTTCTGCAGTCGATGGTGATGGATTTGGTGATGGTGACTGCGCCAAAACCGCCCGGGTCGATACAGTTGATTTCGCCGGCCGTCGCCGTCTTCGAGATGGCACCGGCAAACGTCTTGCAGGGTGCGGTTCGGCTGCATGGATTGGCGTCGTCACCAACGCCGGAAACCCACGTCCGTGTCGCTTGCGCGGAAGCTGGCGCAATCAGGAAGATTGACGCCAGAGCCAACACGGCGAGTGAAAGGAAAAACCGTACGATCTTCAATTGCCCCTCCTAGATTTTGGCCAACGCCTGCGTCGTCCGTTGAAATCCGTGTCGAAATGCTTGGGGCAAAAATAAATGACGGGAGCGTGCAGGACACACTCCATCTTCCAAATACCAACCGTCGATACACATTGAAAACCCAAGCGGTCGGGAGATTACCTTTTTCTAGTTTGATTCTCCAGTGACGCGATGCGTCATCGTAAATAAATATGCATTCGAATCGTAGATGATTTTTACAAATGGAAAATATCGTCAATGCCGGCAGCAAGCGGGTCCATTTGTCGGCGGTTTGGGCCGCCATGGTCGAGCGGTGCAACCAGGGTAGCGGAAGACGCAGGCCCCGTGGTGGCAGTCAAGAACAACGAGGCGATGCAGCCTTCCATTGAAGGGCAGGCGGCATCGCCTCGTTTCATACCGCCGGGGAGGCGGCGTTCGCTTATTGCAGCGGCGTGCCGCCAGGGCCCGGGAACGCGGTGAGCGGTGTGCCGTCGGTCAGGTTGCCGGAGATCATGTTGTTCTTGAACGACTGGACGGCGCCGCTCCCGGTATTGCTGACCCCGGTGACATTGCCGAAGATCGTCGATCCGCCGAGAAAGGCGATGGCGCTTCCATTGCCGCTGGCTGCTGCACCGTTGGCGTTGACGCCGGTGCCGGCGTTGGCGCTGATCGTGTTGCCGGTAATCGTCGCGCGCACCGGCGATGCCGCTGCGACGGATTTGACCACCACGCCGTTGCCGGTATTGCCGCTGATCAGGCTGTTGGTCAGCGTCAGGTTCATGGCCACGGTGTTGCCTGTGCCGTCGATAAGAATGCCACTGGCGCTGTTGGTGATTTCCACCTTCGAAAGGATGGCGTTGATACCAGCAGCGACGGACGATTTGATAAGAACACCTTCGGCGCCTGCCTCGGCTATCCGCGTGTTGCTTATGTAGAGTTCGCTGTTCGCGTTGGCGGCGAATTCGACGCCGTTGCTGGTCACCCGCTCTATGTTGCAGTCCTCGATATGCAGTTGACCTTGACCAAGCATACGCACGGCGTCGGCGCCTGTGCCTACACCGTCTAAATCAAGGCCGCGGAGATGCACTATCGAGCCGGCCGGTGTGTTGACGATGATGCCGTTCGAGCCGAGCGTAAAAAGCACACCGGCTTCAGTATTTCTGCAGTCGATGGTGAGGGATTTGGTGATGGTGACCGCGCCAAAGCCGCCCGGATCGAGACAGTTGATCTCGCCGGCTGTCGCAGTCTTCGAGATGGCACCGGCAAACGTCTTGCACGGTGCGGTTCGGCTGCATGGATCGGCGTCATTGCCAACGCCAGAAACCCACGTCCGTGTCGCCTGTGCGGAAGCCGGCGCGATCAGGAAGACTGACGCTGCAAGCAACACCGCGAGTGAAAGGAAAAACCGTACGATTTTCATTTGCCCCTCCTAGATTTGGCCAACGCCTGCGTCGGCCGTTGAAATCCGTGATGAAATGCTTGGGGCATAAATAGATGACGGGAGTGTGCAAGACACGCTCCGTCTTCTCAATACCATTCGTCAATACACGCTGGACCCAAGCGAGCGGGAGATTACCTTTTTCTAGTTTGATTTTCCACCGACGAGATGGGTCATCGTAAATAAATATGCATTCGGATCGTAGATGATTTCTAAAAATGGGAAATATCGTCAATAGCAACAGCGAGGACCCGTGTTTCCATTTGCCGGCGGTTTGGGGCGCCATGGTCGAGCCATCACGCAGCAACGAGGTCGAATGTCTTTTGGTTGAGGGCACGAGTGCGATGCCGCATCCCGCCAATCTCCCGAGGAGACGGCACAAGGCTATTTGTCGGCCAAGTGGCGGATAACTCTTCAAAAAGCCGCATCGATATGGCACGACGCGGAGACTTCGTGGCGCATTCACCTGGAAAACATGACCGGAACGGACTTTCAGCACGGCCTCACGACCGCTGGCCCGGCGATCATCCTCGTCGAGCCGCAGCTCGGTGAGAACATCGGCATGGTGGCTCGTGCCATGGCCAATTTCGGCCTGTCGGAACTGCGCCTGGTCAACCCTCGCGACGGTTGGCCGAGCGAGAAGGCGCGCGCAGCCGCCAGCCGCGCCGACCATGTCATCGACGCAGTCAAGGTGTTCGACGACCTGGCCTCGGCGCTCGCCGATCTGAACTTTGTTTTCGCAACCACGGCCAGGCAGCGCGACGGCTTCAAATCCGTGCGCGGCCCGGTGGAAGCGGGCAGGGTGCTTCGGGCACGTCATGCAACGGGGCAGCGCACCGGCATCCTGTTCGGCCGCGAGCGCTTCGGCCTCTACAATGACGAGGTCGGCCTTGCCGACGAGATCGTCACCTTCCCCGTCGATCCCGATTTCTCCTCGCTCAACATCGCCCAGGCGGCCTTGCTGATGTCCTACGAGTGGATGAAGTCCGGCCTGGAAGAGGAGACCAAAACCAATTTTTCAGGCCCGGACATGAAGCCGGCAAGCAAGGAAGAGCTGCACGGCCTGTTCGCCTATCTCGAAGGCGCATTGGAAGCGCGCGGTTATTTCCGCCCCGCACCTAAGAAGCCGAAGATGGTCGACAACCTGCGCGCCGTGCTGACGCGTGCCGGCTTTGCCGAGCCGGAGCTGAAGGTGCTGCGCGGCATCATTTCGTCCCTGGACAGGTTTTCACCGGCGATGCCGCGTGGCGAGGGTTCGCCGGGCGACGATCCAAGACGATTGCCGGCGGCCGTGGCGCGCGCCCGCAAGGCGGAAGGCGATCGCCTGGCAGACAAGGCAGACGGCACCGGCAAGGACGACGACATGCCGCCGTTCGGCGGAAAGGGAACCGATAATGACTGAGCGGCCGATCCTGATGTTCGATTCCGGCATCGGCGGGCTCACCGTGCTGCGCGAGGCGCGCGTGCTGATGCCCGACCGCCGCTTTGTCTATGTCGCCGACGATGCCGCGTTCCCCTATGGCGCCTGGGAGGAGCCGGCCCTCAACGCCCATATCCTTGGCCTGTTCGGCGCGCTGCTGGAAAAATTCCAGCCCGAGATTTCGGTCATCCCCTGCAACACCGCATCGACGCTGGTGATCGACGCGTTGCGCGAGAAATTCCCCGGTCACCCTTTTGTCGGCACGGTGCCGGCGATCAAGCCGGCCGCCGAGCGCACGCGCTCAGGCCTCGTCTCGGTGCTGGCGACGCCCGGCACGGTCAAGCGTCAGTACACGCGCGACCTGATCAGCAAATGGGCGCAGAAATGTCATGTGCGGCTCGTCGGCTCTGACCGGCTGGCGCCGCTGGCGGAAATCTACATGCGCGAGGGGTTCGTCGACGAGGAGATCGTCCGCCAGGAGATCGCGCCATGCTTCGTCGAGAAGGACGGCGCCCGGACCGACATCGTCGTGCTCGGCTGCACGCACTATCCGTTCCTGGCCAATCGCATGCGCAAGACCGCGCCCTGGCCGGTCGACTGGATCGATCCGGCCGAAGCGATCGCCCGCCGCGCCATGTCGCTGCTGGCGCCGGTCGACGGGCCCTTGCCGGTGGGTGAGCCTGACATTGCGGTCTTCACCTCCGGCAAGGCGGATTTCGCCACCAGCCGGCTGATGCAGGGGTTCGGGCTGGTCGTGAGCCAGATGGCGGCGGAAACGTCTGCCACTTAAACAGGTTCGAAGACGATGCTGCGTTGATCTGGATCGGCCAAGACCAGCCTTAGCGTCAGACCGTCGCCCTGTCTAAGCCCGTAGGCCTTTACGTTGGCAACGACAGGCATGTCGGCAAGCTGAACGCGCACGCCATGGTCGACGACGTCGGTGACAGCAGCTTTGAACGTCTCGCCCTCGCGTCCCTTCAGCATTACCGCCTCGGCAAGGTCGATAGCCGCGTGGTTGATCCGCGAAGCGTGGCTATCCGCACGCCCCATCACCTGCGGCAATCTGGCGAACGCGTCGGTGACAGCCTGGGACACCGGCTGGCCATTGGCGATGGCCAGCGCGCAGCGCACGACGTAGCGATCGGCCAGTCGCCTGAGTGGCGCCGTTGCATGGGCATAGGTCGCTGCCATCGCCTCATGCCAAGGCACAACACCTTGCTTATAGGGTTGGTAGGATGCGCCGGCGCTTGCATGGCGGATTTCCAGCATCAGCACCGCCTGTTGCGGATCGGTCGGGTCAAGGGTTCGCTGATAGTCGCGCAAGCTGGTGGAGGCCGGCCAAGACAGCCCGAGAGCCCGTGCCGCGCTGCGCAGTCTTTGCACCCTGAAAGCATCTGGCTCCGACATCACCCGAAACAACCCGGTATGGTGCGCAAACATGGCGTCGGCAATCGCCATGTTTGCAGCCAGCGATAGCGCGGCGTTGTCTTGCTCGGATTGCAGCAGCGGTCTGAACGAAAGCCGGAATGTACCATCGGCGAGCCTTTCAACCACCTGCTCGGGTGGGTCGACGCGCGAAGCACCACGACGCTCTTCGTTCATTGCCATGCGTCGCGCCATTTCGGCGAAGCCGGCCGGAACGTCGGAGGCCTTAACACTGTCATAGGCGAGCTTCGCGCGGCTTTGAATGATTGCCCGCTCCGCGCCGTCCAACTTCGTGGCACCGTCCTGCGCAACCCGGACAGTGAAGACAACCGCTGGCCGCGATCCATCCGGCAACAGGCTCGCTGCACCCTCGGCAATTACCGGCGGGTAGAGTCCGGCCTTGCCGTCCGGCAAGTAAAGCGTCTCGCCCCGCGTCCAGGCTTCGAGATCGATCGCGTCACCGTCCTCGACGAACCAGGCTACGTCGGCAATGGCGTAATGCAGCAGAAGATCGCCGCCGCTCGCCTCGATTGAGAACGCCTGATCAAGATCGGTGGAACTCGCCGGATCGAGCGTGACGAAGGGCATCGTTGTCCGATCGGCATGCTGGTTGGGCACACGTTTGGCCGCCGCCTCCGCGGCGGCCACTACGCCCACCGGAAATCCATCTGGCACGTGGAATTCGGTGCGAATTTTCGCCAGGCCAGTGGAGAGAGCTTGTGAGGGATCGGTCAGAGATTTCATTCAGCCGTCCTACACTGGGGTTCCAGACACGGGAAGGCTGCCAACGAAAATCACCAAGCCTGACCACGTGGCGAACTGGCGCCAAGCAGGCCGGGACCCGAGCCACCGGGGCTGGAACCGTCACCGAAGCGTGGCGTTTCTTCTGAGAGCAACGGAGCAACAGCCATGCCAGCCACCTCGAGAGCCCAGCAGAAAGCCGCCGGCGCCGCTTTGTCGGCGAAGCGCGGCGAGACCAAAAAGAGCGAGCTCAAAGGCGCTTCGAAGGGAATGTATGAATCGATGAGCGAAAAGCAGCTCGAGGAGTTCGCCGAGACGAAGCGCAAGGGACTGCCGGAAAGGAAGTCGGACAGCTGACCCTGGTCGCGTGTCGTCTGGAAAGAAGCACCAAGTGAAAAGCCCGCGGATGAACCGCGGGCTTCGGTCATTGCGATGGATGGGCTATTTCCCGGTCAACCGGGCCCAGGCTGGTATCACCACCAGTGGCAGCGCCGTACCCTGTGGACGATCACCCTGCGGTGACCATGCCGCCACACCACTCTCTTCGTCACGATGATGCGGCAAACCTGTTTGTGTCCGTGCCAATGACGCGCCATCGCCGGTTCCGGCGCCACCGCCATCGAGCCCGCAAGCACCGCAGCGCCTGCCAGGGTAAGGAAGAATTTCTTCATAAGTCTTGCGCTCCTCGCTCCAGTCCGTTCCTGATGCCGTTGGCGCAACTACTCCCGCCACATCCGGCACTGCATCTACGCGGGAAAACGGGTATCTCGTCGCCGGGCCTATGCCAGTCACAAGCTTGACACCGGTTGAATCTCGGTTTAACCAGCCGTCACAACCACCGGGCAGCGATGTCCGGTGTTTGTTTTGTATGCGCAGGATCAGGATGCCTAGTCGTTTCTGATCTTGTTTGAAATGACGTGTCCCGTGGGTTTTCCGCCGCGTTGCGTGGGAAAGCCCTGTCAGGTCTCGAAAACGGGGGCCAGAGGAGGGCGCGTTTCCTTCACCCGGACCATGAGGTTCCGGGTGTGTTGTTTTGAAAAGGGAATGCGATGAGCAAGCGCGAATCCGCGAAGTACAAGATCGACCGCCGTCTCGGCGAAAATATCTGGGGCCGCCCGAAGTCCCCGGTCAACAAGCGTGAATACGGCCCGGGCCAGCATGGTCAGCGCCGCAAGGGCAAGCTTTCCGATTTCGGCCTGCAGCTGCGCGCCAAGCAGAAGCTGAAGGGTCACTATGGCGACGTTTCTGAAAAGCAGTTCCGAAAGGTCTATGAAGAGGCCGATCGCCGCAAGGGCGACACCTCCGAAAACCTGATCGGCCTGCTCGAGTCGCGTCTCGACGCGGTTGTCTACCGCGCCAAGTTCGTGCCGACGATTTTCGCCGCCCGTCAGTTCGTCAACCACGGCCACGTCAACGTCAACGGCAAGCGCGTCAACATCGGCTCGTACCGCTGCAAGCCGGGCGACGTCGTCGAAGTCCGCGAAAAGTCGAAGCAGCTGGTCATCGTTCTGGAATCGGTGGGCTTGGCCGAACGCGACGTGCCGGACTACATCGAAGCCGATCACAACAAGATGGTCGCGACCTTCTCGCGCATTCCCGGCCTGGCTGACGTTCCGTTCGCCGTGCAGATGGAACCGAACCTGGTCGTCGAATTCTATTCGCGCTAAGCGACGAATTCCATTCGCGCCAAGCGAACGCATTTTGCGACACCATCCAAAGGCCGCCCATCGAGGCGGCCTTTTCTTTGTCTGCCATGTCCGCTAATCCGGGCGCTCCGAGCAATTCCAGGAAAAGTGGGAACCGGTTTTCCGCCCGGAATTGCTCCGAACAAAGTGTCCACCGAAAGCGACATGCCATGAACATGCTGCCAGATATCGAAACGCTTGAACCGATTGCCGACGGCGAAGGCGGCTTCCATCCGCTGTTTGCCGATGTGCCGTCCTCGGTCGAGTTCAACAAATTGCGCAAGCGGCTGCTGCGTCTCACCCGTCAGGCGATCGAGGATTTCTCGATGGTCAAGCCCGGCCAGCGCTGGCTCGTAGCGCTGTCGGGCGGCAAGGATTCCTACGGGCTGCTCGCGGTGCTGCTCGACCTCAAATGGCGCGGGCTGTTGCCTGTCGATTTGCTGGCCTGCAACCTGGACCAGGGCCAGCCGAATTTCCCCAAACACATCCTGCCGGACTATCTCGACAGCCACGCCATACCGCACCGGATCGAGTATCAGGATACCTATTCCGTCGTCACCGACAAGCTGCCCGAGGGCAGCACCTATTGCTCGCTCTGCTCGCGTCTCAGGCGCGGCCATCTCTATCGCATCGCGCGGGAAGAGGGATGCTCGGCGCTGGTGCTCGGCCACCATCGCGAGGACATTCTGGAGACCTTCTTCATGAACCTGTTCCATGGCGGCCGTCTTGCCGCCATGCCGCCGAAACTGCTCAACGACGAGGGCGACGTCATGGTGCTGCGGCCGCTGAGCTATTGCGCCGAAACCGACCTCGAGAAGTTCGCCGTGGCGATGCGGTTCCCGATCATTCCCTGCGATCTCTGCGGCAGTCAGGAAGGCCTGCAGCGCAACGCAATGAAGGCGATGCTCGAGGATATCGAAAAGCGCATGCCCGGCCGCAAGGACACCATGATCCGTGCGCTGTCCAACACCAGGCCGTCGCACCTGCTCGACAGAAAACTGTTCGACTTCGCCGCGCTCAACGACACCCTCACCACCAGGCAAGATGTTTCCAATGACATTTGACGACACCGCGATCGACTGGCTGTCCAGCATTCTGGCCGAGGCGGCAGAGGTCGAGATCATGCCGCGCTTTCGCAGGCTGGGGCAGGGTGACATCCGGCAGAAGACCTCGGCCGCCGACCTGGTGACCGAGGCCGACGTCAATGCCGAGCGCCTGATCACCGCCAAGCTGCGCAAGCGCTATCCCTCGGCGATGGTGGTCGGCGAGGAAGCCTGTTCCGACAATCCGGCGCTGCTTGATGGCCTGGGCGAGGCCGATCTTGCTTTCGTCATCGACCCGGTGGACGGCACCTTCAATTTCGCGTCCGGCGTGCCGCTGTTCGGCGTCATGCTGGCGGTGGTGGTCAGGGGCGAAACCGTTGCCGGCATCATCCACGATCCGGTCGGCAAGGACTGGCTGATCGGCGCCAAGGGCGCCGGCAGCCATATCCGGCACGCGCATGGCAGCCTGGAAAAGGTGCACGTCGCGGCGCCCGCGCCGATCTCGGAAATGACCGGCTCTGTCTCCTGGCAATACATGCCCGAACCGGAGCGGTCGCGGCTGGCGCGCAACCAGACCAAGATCCTGTCGCAATTCGCCTATCGCTGCGCGGCGCACGAATATCGCCTCTTGGCCAGCGGCCATGCTCATTTCGTCGTCTACAACAAGCTGATGCCGTGGGATCATCTGGCCGGTGTGCTGATCCATGTCGAGGCCGGCGGCCACGCCGCGCGTTTCGACGGCAGCGCCTATCTGCCGTCACATGTCGGCGGCGGTCTGCTTGTCGCGCCGGATAGGGAAAGCTGGCAGGTCCTGCGTCACGAACTCTGGGCTGAGTAGTCGCACGGCTCCCGTGCGGGGGTCGCCTCAAACCGGCGGGTTGTGTGGCTGAAACATCTTGCCGCGTTCGGCGATCAGGATCATCAGAAGTGCTGCCACCGAGACGCTGCAGAAGCCGGCGGCCAATGGCGTTACCGTGCCGTTGAAGGCTTGGCCGATCAGCGTGCCGAGAATGCCGCCGAGAAAGGTCTGCATGAAGCCCAGTATGGATGACGCCGTGCCGGCCAGTTGGCCGAGCGGTTCCATGGCGAGCGCATTGAAATTCGCGCCGAGCGCACCGAACGGAAGCATGGCACTGGCAAAAAGGGTGATGAACAGCCAGAGCGGCATCTTGATTTCCAGGGAAACCACCAGCCAGACCATGCTGATGGTCAAAAACAGCAGCAGCGCGCTCTGCGACAGTCGGCGCATGCCGATGCGGCCGACAAGGCGTGAGTTCAAATAGTTGGAAAAGGCGAGCACGCCGGCGACACCGGCAAAGATCACGGGGAACATCTCGCCGACATTGAAGACGTCGACATAAATCTGCTGCGCCGAGGCGATGAAGCCGAACATGGCGCCGACGATGAAAGTGCTGGCGAAGGCGTAGCAGAGCGCCATGCGGTTGGTCAGCACGATGCGAAAGCCGCCGACAACGGATGAAACGGTCAGCGGCCTGCGATACTCCGGATGCAGCGTCTCGGGCAGGCGCAGCAGCGACCACGCCGACACGATCAGCGCGCCGACAGCCATGGTGACGAAGATCCAATGCCAGCTTGCAAACAGCATGATGAACTGGCCGATCCCCGGCGCAATGACGGGTATCGCCATGAACACCATGAAGATCAGCGACATCACCTCGGCCATGCGACGGCCGTCGAACGTATCGCGCACGATCGAGATGGCGATGACGCGTGTGGCGGCAGCGCCAATGCCTTGCACGGCGCGGCACAGCAGAAGTGTTTCAAAGCTTGGCGCAACAGCTGCCGCCGCAGCCGCGGCGACATAGATCACCAGCCCGGCAACCAGCGGCGCACGACGTCCGAACCGATCCGAGAGCGGACCGAAAAAGAGCTGGCCGCCGCCGAAGCCCAGAATATAGGCTGTTATGACATATTGCCGATGGTTTTCATTCTCGACGCCGAGCGAGGCGCCGATCTGCTGCAGGGCCGGCAGCATGATGTCGATGGCCAGCGAGTTCAGCGCCATCAGCGCGGCGCACAGCGCGATGAACTCCCAGCGCGGAATGGGCAGTTTGCTTGCCGATAGCGGCGCTGCTGTTGGCTGGTCCACGGCAAGTCCGATCTCTCAAACGAAAACGCGCCGGCGGGCCGGCGCATTGGCTCGTCTTGGTCCCGGTATCCGGGACAAAAAATTGCCGAGGTGGGGCTGCCCGGGCGCCTGGTGCATGAACCGAAAATCGACGTCGATTTTCAGTTCATGCAAAAACAGAAATCAGGCGGCGCCTTTTACGCCGACGCCCTTCTCGACGAGGAACGTCTGCAGTTCGCCTGCCTGGAACATTTCGCGGATGATGTCGCAGCCGCCAACGAATTCACCCTTGACGTAAAGCTGTGGGATCGTCGGCCAATTGGAGTATTCCTTGATGCCCTGGCGCAGCTCGGCCGAGGTCAGCACGTCCACGCCTTTGTAGTCGGCGCCGATATAGTCGAGGATCTGGACGACCTGGCCGGAAAATCCGCACTGCGGAAAGCCGGGCGTGCCCTTCATGAAAAGGACGACGTCGTTGCCCTTCACTTCATTGTCGATGTAGTCGTTGATGCCGCTCATAAAATATCCTTTCCCGCCTGTGGGAGTCAGGCTCGAAACATACCTTTCAAATAAACCCAACGATTGCTCGAAACAAGACGTTAGCCGTGCCGTAGCTGAAATGGCGCAAAGGATGGGCCGTTTTGGGCCAAGCGGTCTTCGCTGCTGCCGGTCATCGCGGCGGTCTTGTTCTGGTGCGGATTAGTCGGGAACGCTGGTCTGCAGGGCGAGCGCATGTAGCACGCCGCCCATATTGCCCTTCAGCGCGTCATAGACCATCTGGTGCTGCTGCACCCGGCTCTTGCCGCGAAAGCTCTCGGCCACCACCTCGGCGGCATAGTGGTCACCATCACCGGCCAGATCGCGGATCGTCACCTTGGCGTCCGGAATGCCGTCCTTGATCAGTTTTTCGATGTCGTGGGCATCCATTGCCATGGCAAAATCCTGTTTCGAGCGGCCGGCGGCCGGCCATAAGTTAAGAGTCGGGTGAGCCTAAAGCCTTTCTGGTCCGGATTGAAGCCGTTCAGACCTTGCCACCGGCAAGAAGGTCCTGGGGCTTCAGGGGCAGACTTAGGCTGGCGGGCTTGCTTGGTCCTCGGCAGCATCCTCGCGCGTCGAAAAGGCGCGACCAAGGCTGAAGGCCAGGACATAGAGCGGAACATTAAGAATCAGGCTGACGATGGGGAGATAGCTCGTCATTTGCCAGGCGGGCGAGAAGAATGGCCGGCCGTAGCCATCGCAGACAAGCGAGGAGCCATATTCCCACAGTGCTCCAACAACCATCGCGGCGGCGAAAAGCTTGATGCAGGTGCCAATATGCTTTGCACGTGCCGGATCCGGCGCAAGGCGGCCCCACAACACCAGGCAAACGATCGGAACCGCGTAGATGAAGTTCTGGGCGACAAGCATCGGAATGGTGCCGCTGGCCGCGGCGAGGAACTCGGCACGTGTTTCCAGCCGCGCGCAAACCTCGCTCGAGGTCGTTGACAGCAGGAACAGGACGAACGGCCCGAGGAACCAGAAGAAGAACAGCGACGGCCAGAAAACGACTGCAAGCAGCGCCCGGACAGCCAGTCTGCTCAACTGGCCTGATCCATGAAGCGGGGGAACCAGCCTTCGTGCGCCGCGCTCAGTTCGCCGACCGGGATCGCCCGCGCCTCGCCAAGCTTCAGCGCGCTGCCGCCGGTCGAACCGATCCACGGCGCGAAGATGCCGAGTTCGCCTTGCTGCTTTCGAATGGCGTCCCATTCTTCGCTATCTGGATCGATCGACAGCGTCAGGAGATAGCGGCCCTGGTCCTCGCCGAACCAGACCGGGATCGGGTTGGTGCCGACAAGCCCGGGAACCGTGGCGCCGATGCTCGACGCCATCGCCATCTCAGCCAGCGCCACGGCGATGCCACCGTCGGAAACGTCATGCGCCGCCGTGACGATGCCGGATGCGATCAGCGCGCGCACATGGTCGCCAACGCGCTTTTCATGCTCGAGATCGACCAGCGGCGGCGGACCGTCGCTGCGCCCATGGATGTCGCGCATATAGACCGACTGGCCGAGATGCGTTCCCCAGGAAGCGGGCGCGCCGACCAGCAGGATCATCTGGCCTTGCGCCGCAAAACCGGTGCGCACCATCTTCGACCAGTCGGCGATCAGGCCGACACCGCCGATGGTCGGCGTCGGCAGGATGCCCTGGCCGTTGGTCTCGTTGTAGAGCGAGACGTTGCCGGAGACGATCGGGAAGCCGAGCGCGCGGCAGGCGTCGCCAATGCCTTTCACCGCGCCGACCAGCTGGCCCATGATCTCAGGCCGTTCCGGGTTGCCGAAATTGAGATTGTCGGTGGCCGCCAGCGGCAGCGCGCCGGTGGCAGTCAGGTTGCGCCAGCATTCGGCCACCGCCTGCTTGCCGCCTTCATAGGGGTCGGCCTCGCAATAGCGCGGCGTCACGTCGGAGGAGAAGGCGAGCGCCTTGGTGGCATGGCCGTCGACGCGCACCACGCCGGCATCGCCACCGGGAAGCTGCAGCGAATTGCCCTGGATCAGGGTGTCGTACTGCTCCCACACCCAACGGCGCGACGATAGATCCGGTCCGCCGAGCAGCTTCAAAAGCGCCTCGGCGACATCGGCCTGGGGAACGTCACTGGCGGCAAGCGGCGCGGGCTTCGTTGGTTCGACCCAGGGGCGATCATACTCCGGTGCCTTGTCGCCGAGATCCTTGATCGGCAGGTCGGCGACCTCGTCGCCCTGGTGCAGCACGCGAAAACGCAGATCGTCGGTGGTCTTGCCGACGATGGCGAAGTCGAGGCCCCATTTGTGGAAGATCGCCTCGGCTTCCTTTTCCTTTTCGGGGCGCAGCACCATCAGCATGCGCTCCTGGCTTTCCGACAGCATCATCTCATAGGCGCTCATGCGCTCTTCGCGCACCGGCACCTTGTCGAGATCGAGCTCGATGCCGAGATCGCCCTTGGCGCCCATTTCGACCGCCGAGCAGGTGAGGCCGGCCGCACCCATGTCTTGGATGGCGATGACCGCGCCCGAGGCCATCAGTTCGAGGCAGGCTTCCAGCAGGCACTTTTCGGTGAAGGGGTCGCCGACCTGCACGGTCGGGCGCTTCTCGTCGATCTTGTCGTCGAATTCGGCCGACGCCATGGTGGCGCCCCCGACGCCGTCGCGGCCGGTCTTGGCGCCGAGATAGACGACCGGCAGGCCGACGCCCTTGGCTTCCGACAGGAAGATGGCGTCTGTCTTGGCTATGCCGGCCGCAAAGGCGTTGACCAGGATGTTGCCGTTGTAGCGGGCGTCGAAATTGACCTCGCCGCCCACCGTCGGCACGCCGAAGGCGTTGCCGTAGCCACCGACGCCGGAAACCACGCCGGAGACCAGGTGCCTGGTCTTGGGATGGTCAGGCGCGCCGAAGCGCAGCGCATTCATCGCCGCGACCGGCCGTGCGCCCATGGTGAAGACGTCGCGCAAGATGCCGCCGACGCCGGTCGCCGCACCCTGGTAGGGCTCGATGAAGGAGGGATGGTTGTGGCTCTCCATCTTGAAGACGACGCAGTCGCCGTCGCCGATGTCGACCACGCCGGCATTCTCGCCCGGTCCCTGGATGACCTGCGGGCCCGTGGTCGGCAAGGTGCGCAGCCATTTCTTCGAGGATTTGTACGAACAGTGCTCGTTCCACATCGCCGAGAAGATGCCAAGTTCGGTGAAGCTCGGCTCGCGGCCGACGAGGTCGAGGATGCGCTGGTACTCGTCAGGCTTCAGCCCATGCGCGGTGATGAGCTCGGGGGTGATCGGCACGGAATTGGAAATGGTCATGGGCGGCGGTTTGTATCCGGAGCGTTGGGATTTGAGTCCCGTCTTATCGCAAGCCTTGCGGCCGATACACCCCATGGATCGACGAAAAACGCGCGAAAGCCGGACAAAACCACAGGCCAATCCCAAGCAGGCAGCGATCCCTCGCGCCAAGGCGCCTTGTGGCTCAGGAGAAGCTGTCGTAACCGGCGCGGCCCTCATCCAGCAGACGCCTGATGACCGCGACGCCTTCGGCGATGTCCTTTCGCTGCCTCGGCTGCGAAACACCGAAGCGGACGCCGTGGAAAACCTGCTCGGAGCGACCGGCCTTGAACTCGTCCTCGTCGTCGATCAGAACGCCATGTTCGAGACAAGCGTTCTTGAAGGTGCCGGAAAGCCAGGGGTCGGGCAGGGTCAGCCAGACAAAGGGAACCGTTTCGTGTGACTTGAACGCGAATCCGGCCAGCGTCTCGCGCACGATGGCAATCCGGGCGCCGATTTCGGTGATACTGCGTTTGCGTATCTCGTCCGCCTGGCCGGACAGCACCAACCTTGTATTCACTTCCGCCAGCAGGAAAGGCATGCCGCCGGTCATCATCTTGTGGGCGACGCGGATGCGATGGCGATAGGCGGGCGGGCAGGACAGCCAGCCGCCGCGCACACCCGCCGCGACCGATTTCGACAGGCCGCCGGCGACAATGGTGCGTTCGGGCGCGTATTCGGCCAGCAGCGGCGTCGGATCATCAGTCAGGTTGCCGTAGAGATCGTCCTCGATGAGAACGACATTGTATTCGCGTGCGACACGCGCGATCGCCTCGCGGCGCGCCACCGACAACGTCACCAGCGTGGGATTCTGCGCCGTCGGCATCAGGAAGATCATTCGGGGATGCTTTTGCGCGCAGACGCGCTCGAAATCGGCCGGGTCGATGCCCTGGTCGTCCGACGCCACCAGCGCGGTGCGCCGGCCGATCAGGCCGGCACTGCGGGAAATCTGTGAGTAGGTGAGGTGCTCGAAGGCGACATAATCGCCGGGCGTTGTCAGCGCTGCGATCGCCGCCATCACTGCGGCATGGGTGCCCAGCGTTGGAACGATGGCGTCGGCGTTCGGGCGAAACGAATTGCGCGACAGCCAGCGGGCGCCGGCTTCATACCAGCGGTCCGGAAAATCCCGCGTGTAGCTTGAAATCTCATGCGGATAATCCTGCGCCGCGCGCGTCAGGATATCGGCGACTATGGCGCCCTGGCCGATGTCGGGCGCGGCCGTGCTGTCGAAACGCAGCTTGCCGCGCGGTGCATCGATATAGCGTGTGCCTTCGCCGGTGACGTCTGGGGCCAGCGAGCTCGGCCTCGCATCATCGGCGCGCTGGCCGAGCACATAGGTTCCACGCCCGACTTCGCCGCTCACCAGCCCGCGTTCGCGCAGCAATTGGTAGGCCCGGCCGACCGTGCCGACGGTGGTGCCGATGTCGTAGGCGAGGTCGCGTTGCGGCGGCAGCTTTGCCCCCGCATCGATCACCCCCCGGTCGATGTCCGTTTCGATGGAATCCGCAAGCCGTTGATACAGCGGCCCGGAGCCGGCGGTGAGATCTGGAACCCAATTTGTCATGGTGACAATTTTGTATATTGCACCGAATTGTGAGTCAATACATATCAATCACGCACTAAGAAGGGTGCAAATTGGAACTCCGGTAGAAAGAAAATGAATACAATCGCGACAATCAGCCATTCGAGAGCCGAGTCATCGGGTCGATCCACACGCCCATCGGGCAGGCGCGGCTTTGCCGGCCGTCTGGTGCATGTGGTCCGGTCGCTGGCGAAATGGATCGACTATCTGCTGGAGCGCCGGCGCAGCCGGCTGGTATTGCTTGAGATGACCGATGACCAGCTCAAGGATATCGGTGTCTCGCGCTGCGACGCTCACCGCGAGGCCATCAGGCGGTTCTGGGACTGACCATGATGCCAAGACGCGGAACCGGAGTCCGCATAACTAACGGACGCTCGATGTTCTGATGCGTGCAACGCCGTGGTCGACAAGGACTGCGATCACGCACAGCACCAGAAAAAGCCCCGTGATGGCCGCCGCCGAGATGGCGACGCTGGCTGCGCCATTCTTGGCGACATCGAGGAAGGGGTAGGGCACCTCGCCGGCAAACGGGGCCCGCGTCAGCGCATAGATCAGATAGGCCACGGGAAAGAGCATCCACCAGGAGATGTCGCTCCACCGCGTCCTGCCGTCGGCGCCAGCGACCAGCCACCACAGCACGAACAGCACCGGCGTCACATAGTGCAGCAGGACGTCGCAGAGCAGAAACAGGCCCTGTGGCTGCCAGAGCTGCGCCAGCACCGTCGCATAGACGATGAACACAAGGGCGATCGAAACGGCGATGCCCGCGCGCATCCGTGATCCCGCGAAGGCAGGCAGCCATGCATAGCCGGTGGACGACAGCAGCGAGGTGTGGACGAGCACAGCGCCGATATTGGTCAGGATGGTGAAGAAGCTGAAAAGGAAGATGATGGAACCGAGCAGGCTGCGGCCAGCTTCCATCGACGCCGGAATGCTGATGCAGAACTGCAGGACGAGTCCGGCCAGACCGATGACCAGACCCGCAATCTGCAGGAACCGGCCCATTGCCCTATGCGGCCGCCGCGCAGGAGGGATTGCCTGCCTGCCAGCGGGCGATGTCGGAGCCGATGCGCGCGCCGAGCGGGTCGTTCATGAGCGGTCCGAACACGTCGACGCGGCTGGAATTGCCTTGTGCCTGAACGACCAGCAACGGTTTGCCACCATAGTGCTTGGCCGGCACAAGCAGGAAACGCGGCGTGCCGCTGAACGAATTCAACTCATTGGCCATCTGGTATTGCTTGAAGGCCGGATCCTTGCTGGCGATCCAGCATTTGTGGGCCGATATCGCCACCTGTTCCATGGCCAGCAACGCGGCACTTTTGCCTGAGAGGGCAGGTGCGCTCTTCGGGCTCGATTGGCAGGACGCCAGGGCGAAACCCGCAGCCGCAACCAAGGCGATCGTCTTGCTCCTGCTCAAGCGGCACCCATCTCAAGTTCGGACAGAAAAATCTTTAGGCCATCGGTCATTTCGCCCCACACTCGCGACAATGCCGGATGCTGCGAGGCGATCTGTTCATAGGCATCGAATTTGGGATAGGCGTCGAGCAAGTCGTGACGTCCTGTCATGGCCCGGAAATTGTTGAAGATGAACCGCGTCGGCGTCAGCCACGCATCGGCGAAACTGATGTCGTTGCCAAGCGCGAAGGGGCCTTGCGCCATGCGTTCCTCAATCGCCGCCAGCCCGTGATGCAGGCGGGCGAACTGGGCGTCGATCTCGGCATTGTTTCGCTTGGGCACGAAATGAAGCTCGAAAAGCTTCATCGTCGGGGTCAGCACGTCGAGATCGGTGATGCGGGCAAACATGCGCACCAGCGCGCGGTCCTTGGAATCCGGCGGCAGCAGCGCCGGTTCAGGAAAGCGCTCCTCGAGATATTCGGCGATGACCACCGATTCGACGATCGTTTCACCCGAACCGGTGATCAGCACCGGAATCCGGTTGAGCGGTGAGATGGCGCGAAACTCTTCCGGGATCGGAAAACCGGGCGGCGGCGCGATGATCTTGAGCGGTACATCCTTGATGTAGGCCAGCGCCCGCACGATCGACGAGTAGGGCGACAACGGCCGCGAATAGAGTTTCATGACCGTCTCTCTCCCTCATGAAGCGGACTTACCCAATAAAATGGGCTGGAATGTCCGGCTGTTTTCAGGCTGTTCGCCTTGATGATATCAGGCAGCAATGCCAAGCGCGCCCTCGAACAGCGCCCGGCCGTCGCTGCCGCCGTGGGCTGCTTCGATCAGGTTTTCCGGGTGCGGCATCAAGCCGAGCACATTGCCGCGTTCGTTGATGATGCCGGCAATGTCGTTGATCGAGCCGTTGGGATTGGTGCCGTCGGCATAACGGAACACCACCTGGCCTTCGCCTTCGAGACGGGCAAGCGTGTCGGCGTCGGCAAAATAGTTGCCGTCATGGTGCGCCACCGGCGCGCGGATGACCTGGCCCGGCTGGTAGCGGCGGGTGAACATGGTGTTGGCGTTGGTGATCTGCAGCTTGACCTGCCGGCAGACGAATTTCAGCGAGGTATTGCGCATCAGCGCTCCCGGCAGCAGGCCGGCCTCGACCAGGATCTGGAAACCGTTGCAGACGCCGATGACCATCACGCCCTTGGCCGCCTTTTCGGCGACTGCCCGCATCACCGGCATGCGCGCGGCGATGGCGCCGCAGCGCAGATAGTCGCCGAAGGAAAAGCCGCCGGGAATGGCGATCAGGTCGACATCCGGAATTTTGGTATCGGTCTGCCAGACGGTGACCGGCGGTTTTCCGGAAATCTTGGTCAGCGCCGCGATCATGTCGCGGTCGCGGTTGAGGCCAGGCAGAAGGACGACGGCGGATTTCATGGCAATTCCCGTTCGAGCATCTGAACCAGATACCGGGGTGAAACGTGGTTGGTCAACCAGACGCCGTTGTCGGAGAGAAAGAATGACGCCCCGTCCTTGGTCATGGTTGCCGAGTCGACCTGCAGGATAACACTTTTTCCATTGCGACGCGGGGCGACGATCAGAGCTGTTTCGACGTCCCTTGACAGGTGAACATGCTGGCGTGACTGGCTGGTGAGGCCCTCGCGGAGAATGCTGGGGAGAAACTCTTCCTTGGTGCCGTGGTAGAGGATCGCGGGCGGCACCGATGGCGGCAGGCCGAGATCGATATCGAGACTGTGGCCTTGCACGGCACGGATGCGATTTCCATCGATGGCAAAGCGCCTTTTCGGATTCTCTTCGACGATGCGTGCAACATCGGCGACGGACGCGCCGAACTTCGACTGGATGATCGCGCAGAGCACGCCGAAATCACCCCACCCGTTTTCGTCAAGCGACAGCCCTGCCTCATGCGGCGCGTGCCGCAGGACCAGGCTCATGAATTTCGATATCTGTGTGTCGTTCGGCATGGCGGCAATGCGGTTTCAGCCCCAATTGCCGAACTGGTGTCACGTCGGCTCATAAGGCTTTTGTGCTTCGGCAAGTTCGCGCAGGTCGAGACGTCTGTCGATGCGTTCAAGACGCTCGTCTTGTCGGGTTGGAATGCCGTAGACATTGTGGATATCGCTTTGCGTTGCCACCATGTGGCCCCGCATCACATTCAACTCCCGTTTCGTCTCGGAAACATCCTGACGAAGCTCACCGATTTCGTGATGCACGCGCTTCAGAAGCTCGAACATCAATTCATTCGTGACTTCAGACATAGTGCCTCCGACACAACCTCAGGTAAGTGTCACACTATAATTCTCAATCACCGTATTCGCCAGAAGCTTGTCGCACATGGCCTTCAGATCGGCCTCGGCCTTGGCCTGGTCGGTCTCGGAAAGCTCGACGTCGAACACCTTGCCCTGCCGCACCGCGCCGACGCCGTCGAAACCCAGTCCGGACAGCGCGTGTTCGATTGCCTTGCCTTGCGGGTCGAGCACGCCGTTCTTCAGGGTGACGGTAATGCGGGCCTTGATCACGCTGGACATGCTCCTGTTCTCAATATCGGGACGCAAGCCGCTATCAGTGCGGCTTGCCTTTGGCGCCATCGGTCGACGCAACAAGCACCGGGCCGGTGGGGCGCGGCGGCTCGTTCTCGTTCATGATGCCGAGGCGGCGGGCGACTTCCTGATAGGCTTCGACGAGGCCTCCCATATCGCGGCGGAAACGGTCCTTGTCGAGCTTGTCGTGCGTCGCCACGTCCCACAGGCGGCAGGAATCCGGCGAAATCTCGTCGGCAACGACGATGCGCATCATGTCGCCTTCGAACAGGCGGCCGCATTCGATCTTGAAATCGACGAGCTGGATGCCGACGCCCATGAACAGGCCGGAGAGGAAGTCGTTGACACGGATGGCGAGTGCCATGACGTCGTCGATTTCCTGCGGGCTCGCCCAGCCGAACGCCGTGATGTGCTCTTCCGACACCATCGGATCGTCCAGCGCGTCGGCCTTGTAATAGAATTCGATGATCGAGCGCGGCAAGACGGTGCCTTCCTCGATGCCTAGGCGCTTCGACAGCGAACCGGCGGCGACATTGCGCACCACCACTTCGAGCGGAATGATCTCGACTTCCTTGATCAACTGCTCGCGCATGTTGAGCCGGCGGATGAAGTGGGTCGGGATACCCATCCGGTTGAGATGGTTGAAGATGTGCTCGGAAATACGGTTGTTGAGCACGCCCTTGCCGTCGACGACTTCATGTTTCTTCTTGTTGAACGCGGTTGCGTCGTCCTTGAAGAACTGGATGAGCGTACCCGGCTCGGGTCCCTCATAGAGGATCTTGGCCTTGCCTTCATAAATGCGGCGGCGATTTTTCATCTGATTTTTTCTCTGGGGTTCCAGACAGGCGGCAATCGACCATTTCCTGTCCGTCTGCCTGAAATAGTGCGGCTACTGTAGGGTTCAATGCCGGGTCTATCCCAATCACATCGTTTGCTCAATCGGCAAATCCTTCCAATCAACCGCTTTCGGGACTGAAATGCCGCAGCGCAGCATGCAACGAAGCGTATTGACCGGCTCGCGACCTTTTGGTTTGTGCTTCCCCAACACATATACGTCATCACCAGCGAATCGATTTCCATCGGAGGGATGCCATGAGCAGCATGAAGGATCGCGAAGAGGGCTTTGAACGCAAATTCGCATTCGACGAGGAACTTCGGTTCAAGGCCTTGGCGCGCCGCAACAAGGCGCTCGGCCTGTGGGCGGCCGAAAAGCTTGGAAAGTCAGGCGCCGACGCCGACGCCTATGCCAAGCAAGTGGTCGTCTCCGACATCGAGGAAGCCGGCGATCACGACGTGTTCCGCAAGATACGCAAGGATTTCGACGACGCCGGTGTCGACCAGTCGGACCATCAGATCCGCCGCACAATGGACGAGCTGATGGCGCAGGCGATCGAGGAGATCAAGAACACCTGATGTGACCACACGCTGGACCAATCGACCGCCCGACCTATCCGGGCGGTTTTTCTTTGCCTTGCAGCGGTTTCCGGCTGAAACTGCGATCCTTAACGAGGAAAGTGTAGATGTCCCTGAAGTCCCGCCTTGCCGCCGATGAAACGCTGTTCACCGCATGGTCCGGCGTGCCGGATGCCCTGACCGTCGAGATCGTCGCCAAGCAGGGCTTCGATGCGGTCACCCTCGACATGCAGCATGGCGGCCATCATGAGGACAGCGTGCTGCGCGGTCTGGTGCCGGTACTCGCTGCAAACAAGCCGGCGCTGGTGCGCATTCCGGTCGGCCGCTTCGACATGGCAAGCCGCGCGCTCGATTTCGGCGCCGAGGCTGTCATTGCGCCCATGGTGAACTCGGTGGCCGATGCAAAACTGTTCGCCGCCGCCATGAAATACCCGCCGCTCGGCGAGCGCTCGTGGGGCCCGACCTATGCCTTTCCGCGCCACGGCAAGGGCGACCAGGCTGAATGGCTGCGCGACACCAATCAGCGCACCATGGCCTTCGCCATGGTCGAGACGCGTGCTGCTCTCGATGCGCTCGACGGCATCCTCGACACGCCGGGCGTCGACGGCATCTTCCTCGGCCCGTCGGATTTCTCGATCGCCTGGAGCAACGGCGCGACCATCAATTCGACGCTGGAAAGCATGATGGAAACGGTGGCGTCTGTCGCCGAGCGCACCCGCAAGGCGGGAAAACATGCGGCGATCTATGTCGTCGAGCCGGCAATTGCCGGTCGCGTCGTCTCGATGGGCTATCGGCTGCTGGCCATGGGCTCGGAGCACGCGCTGATCGGGCTCGGCGCAAAAACCCTGTTGAAGAGCGTCAGGGATTCGATCGACGCCTGAGAGAACTCAGGGTTTCAGATCGGTCAGGAACTTGGCGAAGGTCATCGAGCCCTCGGGCCACGGACCAAAGCCTGAATCCGCGTTGAGGTGACCGGTTTCGCCGGCGTCGATGAACAGCGAGCCCCAGGCGCCTGCAATGTCCTCGGCGACATCGAAGGCGCAGAACGGGTCGTTGCGGCTGGCGATCACGATCGAAGGAAACGGCAGCGGCTCGCGCGGATAAGGACCGAAGGTCATCAGGTGCCGGGGCTTGATCCCGGGGTTGGCGACATCGGGCGGCGCCACGAAGAAGGCGCCTGCGACCGGCTTCTGGAACTGCGGCATGGCCTGCACTGCCGCGGCCACACCAAGCGAGTGCGCAACGATGACAACAGGCCGCTCGGCCTCGTTGACCGCCTTGGCCACGCTCGCCGTCCAGTCCTCGCGCACCGGTTTGGACCATTCCGCCTGCTCGACGCGGCGCGCCGTCGACAGCTTCGACTGCCAGCGGCTCTGCCAATGGTCCGGGCCGGAATTGGTGTAGCCCGGCACGATGAGAATATCTGCTTCCTTGACCTTCATGGCGCTGAAATAGCGAGCGGCGTCGCTTCGTGCAACGGCCATGAATCGCGCTCTTGATCACAAATAGTGAACACGATGTTCGCTTCTTCACGTCTTGTGTGAACGATGCCGATCGACGATTTGTCGTGTGGAGAGAAACAGCCGTGTGCGGGAAGCCTACGCGGCGTACTATGATTGGCGGCGTGGGGCTCTTTGCCTTGGAAGTTTAACCGCGGCCGGCCGAACGGAGAATTTGATGAGCGAATTGCCTTTTGCCGCCACCACTCCCGTCAGCGTTGCCCGCGTCGGGCTGAAGGCGCGCGACGCTGAAAGTCTTGCCGCCTATTATCGCAGCGTCGTCGGCCTACAGGAACTGAGCCGCGCCGATGGCGCGATCACGCTCGGGGCCGGCAACCGTCCGTTGCTGGTCATCGAGGCGGATGCCGCGGCAAAGCCGGACGATCCGCAAAGTGCGGGCCTGTTCCACACCGCTTTCCTGCTGCCCAGCCGCGCCGATCTCGGCCGCTGGATCAACCACGCCATTGCCGACAAGATCGCCATCGAGGGGGCTTCCGACCATCTGGTCAGCGAAGCGCTCTACCTGACCGATCCGGAAGGCAACGGCATCGAGATCTACGCCGACCGCCGTCCGCACGACTGGAAGTGGAATGGCGACAAGATTGCCATGGCGACCGAGCGGCTGAACATTCCGTCTATCGTTGCCGAGGTGGCGGCGGGTGACGCCGGTTGGCAGGGCGCGCCGAAAAACAGCATTGTCGGCCATGTCCACCTGCGCGTCGGCAGGCCGGAAGACGCCGAAGCCTGGTGGAATCAGGAATTCGGCTTCGACACTGTGGCGAAATATGGCGGCCAGGCGGTGTTCCTGTCGTCGGGCGGCTATCACCACCACATCGGCGCCAATGCCTGGCGCAGCCCCGGCGCCGGCCGCCGCGATCCGAGCCGGGCGGGTTTGGCCTGGGTCGAGATGCGTTCGGACGATGTAACCAGCCCGGTAACCCGCGAAGACCCGTGGGGGACCGTGATCAACACCGTTCCCGGCAAGGCCTGATTGCCATTTGGAGAGCGTCTTCTTCCCGCATAGTGACGGGGAGAAGGGAAAGTTCGCCTCAGGCTTCGCCGAACACCCGCTTGAAGATCGTATCGACATGCTTGGTGTGATAGCCGAGGTCGAATTTCTCGCGGATCTCGGCTTCGGGCAGGGCGGCGGTCACTTCCCTGTCGGCCAATAGTTCTTCAAGAAAATCAGCGCCTTGCTCCCACACCTTCATGGCGTTGCGCTGCACCAGCCGGTAGGAGTCCTCTCGCGACAGGCCGGCCTGCGTCAGCGCCAGCATGACGCGCTGCGAATGCACGAGGCCGCGGAACTTGTTCATGTTCTTCAGCATGTTGTCGGGATAGACGAGCAGCTTGTCGACGACGCTGGTCAGCCGTGACAAGGCGAAATCGAGCGTCACCGTGGCGTCCGGGCCGATCATGCGTTCGACAGAGGAGTGCGAAATGTCGCGCTCGTGCCAGAGCGCCACATTCTCCATCGCCGGCAGCGCCATGGACCGCACCATGCGGGCTAAGCCGGTGAGGTTTTCGGTCAGCACCGGATTGCGCTTGTGCGGCATCGCCGACGACCCCTTTTGACCCGGCGAGAAATACTCTTCCGCCTCCAGCACTTCGGTGCGCTGCAGGTGTCGGATCTCGATCGACAGCCGCTCGATCGACGAGGCGATGACGCCGAGCGTGGCGAAAAACATGGCGTGGCGGTCGCGCGGGATCACTTGCGTCGACACCGGTTCCGGCTTCAGCCCGAGCTTTGCCGCCACATGTTCCTCGACATAGGGCTCGATGTTGGCAAAGGTGCCGACCGCGCCCGAAATGGCGCAGGTGGCGATGTCTTCCCGCGCGTGCACCAGCCGCTCGCGGCAGCGCGAGAACTCGGCATAGGCCTGCGCCAGCTTGATGCCGAAGGTCGTCGGCTCGGCATGGATGCCATGGCTGCGGCCGATGGTGACGGTGTCCTTGTGCTCGAAGGCACGGCGCTTGAGTGCCGCAAGCAGGCCGTCGATGTCGGCGAGCAGGATGTCGCTGGCCCGGCTAAGCTGCACGGCAAAGCAGGTGTCGAGAACGTCCGATGAGGTCATGCCCTGGTGGATGAAGCGGGCGTCGGGTCCGACGAATTCAGCAAGATGGGTGAGGAAGGCGATGACGTCATGCTTGGTGACGCGCTCGATCTCGTCGATCGCTTCCACGTTGAATTTTGCCGCGCCGCCCTTCTCCCAAATGGTTCTTGCTGCTTCCTTGGGGATGACACCGAGTTCGGCCAGCGCATCGCACGCATAAGCTTCGATCTCGAACCAGATGCGGAACCGGGTTTCGGGCGACCAGATGGCGACCATTTCCGGCCGGGAATAACGAGGGATCATCGGTCAGTCCTGATTTGTCGAGGAGTTTGCCCGCGTCCTAACAGAGGCGGGCAAAATGCTCAACGCCGCTGCCGCGCAAACCAGACGCTCGCGGCAAGCAAGGCGGCGAAACCGAGCGGAAAATAGAGCCGGATGCCCAGCACCACGAACTGGTAGAGCGCAATCAACACCGTGAAGACGAACTGGATAGCCCAGTTGCGGGTGAAAGCCGGTGCATGCCACTCGGCATAATAGGAGCGGTATTGCAAGGCATACAGCCCGCCGGTCAGGCCAATGGTTGCACCGAGCAGGCACACGAACGCGGCTGCGAACGCAACCTCCCAGCGCCTTCCAAGCGAGACCAGCCGCGCCGCGAACAGGCCAAGCGGAAAGGCAAGTGCTCCGCCGCAGGCATAGAGCAGCGACACGGTGCCGATCTTTTCAGGCGTCTCCCAGCCATCCAACAGCAGGGTGACGAGCGCACTGGCGCCCATCGCGACGGCCCACAACAAGGCGCCGAAAAGCGCTGTTCGCGACGCCGGTTTAGCGCGGCGAAGGCGGCTCAGGGCACGATTGCGCCCAGCGGGTTGAACAAGCGATGTCACAGGCGGCCGGTCACTGCGATCCAGCGAAAATTCGGCCCCTCGAAGCCGTATTGGCGCACGCTGATCAGCACCGCATAGCCGCTGAGACTGTCCATTGAAAACGTCTGCACCGCGCCGATCCGGTAGCCGTTCGGGCAACCCCGGCTCTTGGGGATCGACTTGTCCTCGTGCAACAGCTTGGTCGTGCCGCCATCCTGCGCCTCGATGCGCAGCAACCGGAAGCCGTTGATCTCGCCCTGGCTCTCGCAACCTTCGGTGTTGTTCATGCCGACCTCGTCGAGCCGGAATTCAAGCGGCTGGTCGACCGGTGAAAAGATCGGGCGTGGGTTGACCGCCATGCGGTGCGGATCGGCCGAAAACTCGGTCACCGGGTTGAAGCCCGCGGTGATGCCCCTGTTCGCCGTCAACTCAGCCTGTTTGACGATCGCTTCACCTTTTTGCCGGGCCTCGAGACGGGCGGCTTCGAGCGTGGCATTCTCATCGTCGATCCGGACCCTGATCGGCGTTCCCTTGAGAAAGCTGTCGTCGTTCGTGTCGATATAGTAACGGTTGGCATAAGGGAATCCCGAGCCGTCCTGGACGCCGTATTCCTCGAAGGCGAAGACGCCGCCGTCCTTGGTGAAGCCGAGGATTTCAAGCTCGGCGACATCGCCGGCATGGGCGCCGATCGACGTCGCAAATTGTGCAAGCATGGCAGCGACAAACAGGAAGAGCAGTCGCATCGGTTTTCACTCCGGCAGCCGTGATCGTTTCAATCCCCTAAGGCGCGTCGCAGTTGAACGGATTCAGGCGACGCGCTTTAGATATTTCCTTCTATGCATGTCGTTCTCCCAAAACCGGGACCACTTTTGCGCGACATGCATTAGCACGACGGAATCAAAACGTCGTGCAGTCCGAGAGCCGATGCATCCAATCGGCTGGTCATTTGTTATTGTCGGCAATCCAATGGAGAACCACCATGACCGACACCAGCAAAATTCGTGAGCATATGGAAGTCATCGGCGCCGATGGCGTGCATGTCGGCACCGTCGACAAGGTCGATGGGAAGCGGATCAAGCTGACCAAGGCCGACAGCGGCGAGGGCGCTCACAAGGGCCATCACCACTACATTTCCCTGGCTCTGGTTGCCGAGGTCGATGGCAAGAAGGTGTGGCTGTCGGCGAATTCCGATGTCGCGGTGACCTTCGAGGAAGAAAAGTCCGATCCCGTCTGATCGGCTGCTTCACCCCGTGCGCGACGACCAGACCGGAAACAGGTCGTCATCGGCAGGCGTCGCGGCGAACACACCGCGGCTGATGGCGCGCGCCATCGTGGCGCCGGCCGCGGCATAGAGGTCGATCGCCGCATCGGCCGCAAGCTCGACACCACTGGTACCCGTCGCCAGCGCAAACACCAGGTCGCCGTCGGCCGGGGTGTGCGTCGGCCAGATGGCGCGCACGAACCCGTCATGCGCTGCTATCGCCAGTCGTTTTGCGGCGTCCTTGGTGAGAACCGCGTCCGTGGCAATAACGGCGATGGTGGTGTTGCCACCGGTCTCCATCTGTCCGTCGACATGCTTGTCGCGGTATTTCAACAGGATCCGTTTCGCGTCGTCCGGCATCGGCGATGGGTAGCCAAGTCCGCCAAATTCGTCGCCGATTTCGAAGGGTGCCGCCCAGAAATGGCGGGTTCGGCCGACGGTCACCGAGCCGGTCGGGTTGACGGCGGCCAGCGCACCGACGGTGATGCCATTGTCGAGCAGCGTCGAGGCCGAGCCGAGGCCGCCCTTCAAACCGGAGGTGAGTGCACCGGTTCCGGCGCCGATCGTGCCGAGCTGGAAATCGGCTGAGGCGGCTTGCGCTGCCTCATAGCCGATGTCGCGGTAGGGTGGATAACGGCCCCAGTCCTTGTCGCCGCCATTGCGCAGGTCGAACAGGATCGCCGCTGGCACGATCGGCACGCGAAAGCCACCGACTTCGAACCCGATGCCGCGCTCGCGCAGGGCCGCCTGCACGCCGGATGCCGCATCGAGACCGAAAGCCGAACCGCCTGAAAGCACCACCGCGTGGACCGCCTCGACCGAATTGTGCGGTTCGAGCAGATCGGTCTCGCGGGTGCCCGGCGCACCGCCCAGGATCTGCACGCCGGCCACCGCCGGCTCGTTGCAAAGGATGGTCGTGACGCCGGACTTCAGCCTGGCGTCGGAAGCGTTGCCGACCCGCAGCCCGGCAACATCGGTGATCAGATTGCGCGGGCCGGTGCGAAACATCAGTTGCTTTCCAAAGGCGCAAAACGTGTGCCGTCGAAGCGGAAGACGCGGTACGGGCTCTGGCTGAGGTCGCCTTTCGCGTCGAAGCGGACCGTGCCTATCGCGGTGGTGAAATCATGCCCGGTCAGCGCGTCGGCCAGCGGCTTGGCTGAAGTTTCGGCCAGGCCTGATGCTGCCTTGGCGATCTCGACCGCCGCGTAGGCCGGCAGTGTGTAGCCGTCCGGCACGATCCTCCGTGCGGAGAAGCTTTCCAGCACTTTTGGATCGGCGACATCGGCCCATTCAGGCGGTGCGATCATCAGCGTGCCCGTCGCATAGGGCACATCGCCGGGCGGCGTGCGCAGATTTTCGCCCCCGGCGAACACGATACCGGCGGAAAGTTGCGCCGCGTCACGGCCCATGATGGCGACATCGTCGCCGTCGCCGCCCGCAAAGACATGCGTCGCGCCGGCCTTCTTCAGCCGGCCGACCAGGCCGATCTGGTTGTCGAGCTGCGGCCGGAACGTATCGACGAAAACCGGCTTCAGCGCCGCCTGTTCGGCGGCCGCCCGAAACGTCTCGGCCATTTCGCGGCCATAGATGGTGCCGTCATCGATGATGGCGAACAGTTCGTCCTGCCACAGGCGGGTGAGGCTGGCGGCGACCGCATTGCGCTCGTCGTCGCCGCGTGGCCCGAGACGATAGATTGGCCAGCCGGTCTTGGCGCGCCGGTCGGTCAGGCTTTCGGTTCGCACGCCAACGGTGATGACCGGAATGTTGGCGTCTTTCAGGATCGGCATCGCCGCCTCGATCGCGTCGGTGCAGAGAAAGCCGACCACCACAGTGACCTTGGCCGCCACGAATTCCCTGGCTGCGGCGGCTCCGCCATCGGCGGTACAGGCGTCATCGATGGTTTTGAGTTCGACGCCGTTCGCTTCGGCCGCGATACCGGTGCCGGCGTCGATCTGTTTGCCGAGGATGGCAGATGGTCCGGACAAGGGTACAGCCACGCCGACCAGCAGCGTCTGGGCGCTGGCGACGCCGGCCATGAACAGCCAGGCCAGTGCGGCAGATATCGTTACCCCGGGGCGCATTCTGGTGATGAATTCCTCCCAACTGGCGACATCTCGCAGCCGCCAATTCCCGCCAAGACCTAAAGGCTGGCCGGCCTTGGTGCAACACGCGAATTTCACGATATGGGCCAAGCACTTCGCTTGTGGCATGTCGTATGTCGCCATATATAGCGGTAGGTTTCTGGCTGTGGACAATTTCCGGTGCTGAAGAAGAATGACATTGGGCCGCAGGCCTATCGCGACGCGATGAGCCATTTTGCCGGCCACGTCCATGTGGTCACCACCGATGGGCCGGCGGGCAAGCGCGGCGCGACGGTGATCGCGGCCTGTTCGGTGTCGGACACGCCACCGACGATTCTCGTCTGCCTCAACCGCGAAAACCCCAAGAATGAGCCGTTCGTGAAAAACGGCAGATTTGCCCTGAACACGCTGGCTTCGCATCAGGAGCCGCTCTCGATCGGCTTTTCCGGCATCACCGGCCTGCCGGTCGAGGAACGCTTCGCGCTGGGCGAATGGGACGTGATTTCGACCGGCGCGCCGACGCTGAAGGGCGCGCTCGCGGTGTTCGACTGCGAGCTGATCGACAGCAAGGACCTGGCCACGCATCGTGTGCTTTTTGGCAAGGTGACAGGCCTGCGCATGGGCGATAATTTGCGGCCGCTGATCTATCACGCCCGCGGCTACCATGTTCTGGACAGCGGGGCGGCGGCGTTCACGGAGAAAGAATGAACGAGTTGAAACCGCGTGCCGCGCCGCGGACGATCGACGAGACGCTCGATCTCCTGACCGGTGCGGACTATGTGGCGGACCGGTCATTGGCAACCGTGCTGTTCCTGTCGTTGCGCATGAAACGGCCGCTGTTCCTCGAGGGCGAGGCCGGTGTCGGCAAGACCGAGATCGCCAAGGTGCTGGCGCAAGCACTTGGCCGCCGGTTGATCCGCTTGCAGTGCTATGAAGGCCTTGACGTCTCGTCTGCCGTCTACGAGTGGAACTACGCTGCGCAGATGATCGAGATCCGCATGGAGGAGGCGGCCGGCAAGGTCGACCGCTCCGACATGGAGCGCAACGTTTTCTCCGAAAAATACCTGATCCGTCGCCCGGTGCTCGATGCGCTGACCGGCAAGACGGGTGCCGCGCCGGTCTTCCTGATCGATGAACTCGATCGCACCGACGAGGCCTTCGAGGCGTTCCTGCTCGAAATCCTGTCCGATTTCCAGGTGACAGTGCCTGAACTCGGCACGATCAAGGCGGAAGAACCGCCGATCGTCATCATCACCACCAACCGCACCCGCGAGATCCACGACGCGCTGAAGCGGCGCTGTCTCTATCACTGGGTCGACTATCCCAATGCCGAGCGCGAACTGGAGATCGTGCGCCGAAAGGTGCCGCAGGCCAACCAGCGGCTTTCGGCCGAGGTGGTCTCCTTCATCCAGAAGCTGCGCCAGATCGAGCTGTTCAAGGTGCCGGGCGTCGCCGAAACCATCGACTGGGCCGGCGCGCTGACGGAACTCGACAAGGTGGCGCTTGATCCGGAAACCGTATCGGACACCATCGGCGTGCTGTTGAAATACCAGGACGACATTGCCCGTATCGAACAGGGCGAAGGCCGGCGCATCCTCAACGAGGTGAAGGCTGAGCTTTCGGCGGCGGAGTAGGCGATGCCGCGCCCCGAGCCGAAAGAGGCGACAGTGGACGGTCGGATTGCCGACAATATCGTCTATTTCGCCCGCACTTTGCGTAAGGCCGGCATGCGGGTCGGACCGGCGTCGGTCAAGGATGCCATCGAGGCGGTGCTCGTCGCCGGCATCGGTTCGCGCGATGATTTCTACTGGACGCTGCATGCCGTGCTTGTGTCCCGTCACGAGGACCACGCCATCTTCGACGAAGCTTTCCGGCTGTTCTGGAAGTCGCGCGAACTGATCGAGAAGATGCTGGCGATGTTCTCGCCGGTGGCGCCCGACACCAGGGAAAAACAGAAGCCGCGCGCCGCCGAAAACCGCGTCAGCCAGGCGATGTTCGAGGGCCATCAGAAGAACCAGCCGACGCAGGAAATCCCCGAAATCGAGGTCGACGCCCGCTATACTTTTTCCGGCAACGAGGTGCTGCGCGGCAAGGACTTTGCCCAGATGAACGCAGCCGAGATGGCGGATGCCAAGAAGGCGATCGCCCAGTTGCGGTTGCCTTTCGACATGGTGCGGACCCGGCGCTTCAAGGCCGATGCGCATGGCCGCCGCATCGATCCGCGCGCCATGATGCGTTCGGCCGCCCGCACCGGCGGCGAACTGATCCTGCCGAAATTCCGCTCACAGCGCGAGGTTCACCCGCCGCTGGTGGTGCTGGCCGACATTTCCGGCTCGATGAGCCAGTACACGCGCATCTTCCTGCACTTCCTGCATGCGCTGACCGAAAAGCGCCGCCGTGTCCACACTTTCGTTTTCGGCACCCGGCTGACCAATCTGACCCGGCAGATGCGCCACCGCGATCCGGATGCCGCACTGGCCGACTGCTCGGCGGCGGTCAAGGACTGGTCGGGCGGCACGCGCATTGGCGATACGCTGGCCGAGTTCAACCGGCTGTGGTCGCGCCGCGTTCTGGGGCAGGGGGCGGTGGTGCTTTTGATCACCGACGGGCTGGAGCGCGACGATGTCGTCGGCCTCTCGGAGGAGATGGAGCGCCTGCACAAATCCTGCCGGCGGTTGATCTGGCTGAACCCGTTGCTGCGCTTCGACGGTTTCCAGGCGCGCGCCCGCGGCGTCAAGGCGATGCTGCCGCATGTCGACGAGTTCCGCTCGGTGCACAATCTCGATGCACTCGCCGATCTCTGTGCCTCGCTGGACAAGAAATCTGTGCAGTCCGTTGACCCGCGCCGATGGCTGGACGCTGGTGTCAGGCGCGCCGCATAGCCATATGTCTATCCATCGGAAAACAGACTCCCAGAAAAAATTGAAATCACCGCACAGGAGGCCCGATCGATGACGCTCCAAAGCATCAACCCCAAGGATCTGCCAATTCCGCAGACGTACAGCCAGGTCGTCGTTGCGACAGGGAGCAAGTTGGTGTTCATCTCGGGCCGGGAGCCCGAAGACCTACATGGCAAGCTTGTTGGCCGTGGTGATCTTGCGACTCAGGCGCGCCAGGTGTTTGCCAATCTCGGCCGAGCACTTGCCGCCGCCGGTGCGGCGCCTACGCAGGTCACCAGGATCACGATCTATGTCGTCAACTACAATCGCGATGAATGCCTGCCGATCATCGAAAAGGCTCGGGTAGGGCTGTTCGGAGATCACAAACCAGCTGACGTGGTGCTTGGCGTGGCGAGCCTGTCCCCCGACTACCTGATCGAAGTTGACGCAGTCGCGGTGATTGATTGACCATACGGGTGGCACGCGCCAAGTGGATCACGACGAACCCGCTTGCGCGAACTGGCGGTGCCCAGATCATAAACAGACTCCAAGAGAAGCGATCATGGAAAACAGCATCTATCTCGACGAGGCCCGCGATCCGCTGATCATCGCGGAAGGCTGGATGAAGGACGGCAAGGATGTCGCCATCGCCACGGTGGTCGAGACCTGGGGATCGGCGCCTCGCCCCGTGGGCAGCCATCTGGTCATCGATGCCGACGGCAATTTTCACGGCTCCGTCTCTGGCGGCTGCGTCGAAGGCGCGGTGGTTACCGAAGCGATCGATGTGATCGACACAGGCAAGGCCAGGATGCTCGAGTTTGGTGTCGCCGACGAAACCGCCTGGCAGGTCGGCCTGTCCTGCGGCGGCCGCATCAAGGTCTATGTTGAAAGATTGGGCTGACCTTTTATGGACCCGTATGCGCTCAAGATGTTGAACGTCGAACGCCGCGCCCGCCGCGCGGCGATCCTCGTCACCGATGTCGGTGACGGCCGCGACCGTATCGTGCGCGAAGGCGATCAGGTTGCCGGCGATCTCGGCGCTGCGGTCGCCAGGGCGTTTCGATCAGGCAATTCCGGTTCGGTCGAGGCCGAGGGACGGACCTTCTTTCTCAACGCGCATCTGCCGCAGCCGCGGCTGGTTGTCGTCGGCGCTGTGCACATCAGCCAGGCGCTGGCTCCGATGGCCAGGATCGCAGGCTATCCCCTGGAGATCATCGATCCCCGCACCGCCTTTGCCACATCAGACCGCTTTCCCGATGTCACCCTGCATGCCGAATGGCCGGAGGACGTGCTGAAGCGCCAGCCGCTTGACAGCTACACGGCGCTTGCCGCCGTCACCCATGATCCGAAGATCGACGATTTCGCACTGAAGGCAGCGCTCGATGCCAACTGCTTCTATGTCGGCGCGCTTGGCAGTCGCAAAACCCACGCCAAGCGTGTCGAACGCTTGCTGGCGCTGGGCGCGAGCGCCGACCAGATCGCCCGCATTCACGCGCCGATCGGGCTGGACATCGGTGCCGCCAGCCCTGCCGAGATCGCGGTCGCGGTGCTGGCGCAGGTCGTCCATGCCTTCCGCTCGCGCGGTCTGGAAGTGAAAGGCGCGGCAGCGTGAAATTCGGCCCGATTCCGATCGAAGCGGCCGAAGGTGCGGTGCTGGCGCATGCCACCACGGCCGGCGAACGGCACTTTCGCAAGGCGCACAGGCTGAACGCCGAAGACGTCGCCTTGCTGCGGGGCGCCGGCATTTCCCAGGTCGTAGCGGCCGTGCTGGCCGCCGACGATCTCAGTGAGGACGCCGCCGCGCGGGAAATAGCCGAGAGCATGGCCTTTCGCGGCATCGACGCTCGGCCGGCCGCGACCGGGCGGGTCAATCTCCACGCCGGGTCAGCGGGTATCTTCACCGTCAATGCCGCTGTCATCGACGCCATCAACGCCGTCGATCCCGCCATCACTATCGCCACGTTGGCGCAGCATGCGCCGGTCGAGAAAGGCCAGATGGTCGCGACGGTGAAGATCATTCCCTTCGCGGTCAGCTCTGCGCTGGTCGATGCGGTCACGAAAATCTGCGCCGGCGGGGAAATCTTTGCCGTCAACGCCTATCAGCCGGTGCGTGTCGGCGTCATCCAGACCGTCCTGCCGGGCATCAAGCCGAGCGTGCTCGACAAGACGCTGCGCGTCACCGAAGCGCGGCTGGCGCGCACCGGCGGCAGGCTGACAGCGGAGCGTCGCACCCCGCACGAGATCGCTCCGGTGGCGGAGGCCGCGGCCTTGCTGGCGCGCGACAACGACATGGTGGTGATCTTCGGCGCGTCGGCGATGAGTGATTTCGCCGATGTCATTCCGGCGGCGATCGAGAGGGCGGGTGGTACTGTTATCCGCGCGGGCATGCCGGTCGATCCCGGCAATCTGCTGGTGCTCGGTACGCTCGGCGGCAAGCGTGTCATCGGTGCACCCGGCTGCGCCCGCAGCCCCAAGGAAAATGGCTTCGACTGGGTGCTGGACCGGTTGATCGCTGGCCTTGACGTGACCGCCAAGGATATCGCCGGCATGGGCGTCGGCGGGCTGTTGATGGAAATCCCGACCCGGCCGCAGCCGCGCGAACCGCTGCCGCCCAAAAACAAGCTCAAGGTTGGCATCGTGCTTCTGGCGGCGGGCCGGTCGAGCCGCATGGGCGGGCCGAACAAGCTCTTGGCCCTGTTCGACGGCAAGCCGCTGGTGCGCCGCACCGCCGAACGCGCGCTCGGCTCGAAGGCGTCGGGCACGATTGTCGTCACCGGCCACCAGCGCGAGCGGGTGCAGGCGGCGTTGGCGGGGCTGGATGTGGCTTTCGCCGACAATCCCGATTTCGCCGACGGCCTGTCCACCTCGCTAAAGGCCGGCATTGCCTATCTGCCCGAAGACTCCGCCGGCGTGATGATCGTTCTCGGCGACATGCCGGGTGTCTCGTCTGATGACCTCGACAGGTTGATCGATGCATTCCGCAAGGCCGGCGGCAATTCGGTGGTGCGCGCCTCGCATGACGGCAAACGCGGCAACCCGGTGCTTTTGCCGCGCTCGCTGTTTCCGGCGATCGCCCATCTGGAAGGCGACACCGGTGCACGTCATCTGGTCGAGGCCGAAGGGCTCGATGTCATCGATGTCGAGATCGGCGCAGGGGCGTCCGTCGATGTCGACACCCGCGAAGCGCTGGAAGGCGCCGGCGGCGTATTGCAGGATTGACAAACGGAAGCTGAAAAACGCATGCCTGCTGGCATGGCTACTCGTACCGTTGCACCCCCCTCTGGCCTGCCGGCCATCTCCCCCTCAAGGGGGGAGATCAGCAGTTTCGCCGACAGTGCACATTCAGCAATCCTGGAGATTGGCGAAGGCCGAAATGACCTCCAATCTCCCCCCTTGAGGGGGAGATGGCCGGCAGGCCAGAGGGGGGTCTTCGTAAATCTCTACGCCTTTCTGACTGCAGCGCTGGTTTTTTGTGTCGCCGCCCATGCCAATGCTCTCGAACTCAAACCCTTCAAGGACGATCTCTTCGCCTATCCGGCCGTGCTGTCGTCCGACACCAGCGGCGCCTACAGGGTCCTCGACTACCATGAGCTACGCGACATAAACCAGCGTGACGAGGTGCCGGAGCGCAGGGTGCGCGCCCAATACACGGACACCAGCGTGCGCAAGGTCCAGCAGGATCTGCTGCTGAAGACCGATGCCGGCGACGTCAGGCACGTAGCCGTTGGCAAGACCGAGGGCGCGGGCATCATCGTGCTTTACCTGCACGGGCAGGGCGGCAGTCGCAAGCAAGGCGTCGACGACTTTACCTTCGGCGGCAATTTCAACCGCCTCAAGAACCTGATGGCCGGCAATGGCGGCCTTTATCTCAGCCCTGACTTTCCCGATTTCGGCGACAAGGGCGCGGCCCAGGTGGCGGCGCTGATCGACCACTACGCCGAACAATCGCCAGGCGCGAAAATCTTTGTCGCTTGCGGCTCGATGGGAGGCGCGCTGTGCTGGAAGCTTGCCGCCCGCAACGACACCGGCCGGCGCGTCAACGGGCTGCTGCTGCTCGGCTCGCTGTGGGATGAGAGTTTTTTCGCCAGTCCCGCTTTCAAGCGTCATGTCCCGGTTTTTTTCGGCCAGGGCAGCCATGACGTGGTTTTCCCGGTGGAAAAGCAGGAAGCCTTCTTCCGCTCCATCATCGCCAAATCAAAGGCATATCCGACCCGCTTCGTCCGTTTCGAGACAGGCACCCACGGCACGCCGATCCGCATGACCGATTGGCGCGGCACCCTCAACTGGATGCTGTCGAAGGCACCTTGATCGACGCTGCGGGAAGCCGGGCTAACCCTCAGGGCGCGGTATTGTAGTCGACAACCGTCTGCGGATTTTCCTCGCCGTCATAGGATGCGTCGACGTCGAACTGGACCAGCGAGAAACTGCCGTTGCGAAACAGATAGGTCCCCGAGTCGGATGCGTCGCCGACGCCGCGCCACTTGTTGAAGGTGGTGATCGTGTGGGCTTCCTCGTCATAGTCGGAATTGACCGCCCAGCCGGTCGTCTGGAAGCCGACGATGCTCATGCCCAGCAATTTGCCGTCGCTGTTATTGTTCTCGTAGCGGATATCCATCTTGGGTTCGGCGAACTGCAATTGCTGCACGGCCGATAGCTCGTCGGTCATGTAGTAGACCGAGCTTTCATTGTAGGCAGCGGCGGAGCAGGAAAAATGGAACAGCCGTGTTTCCTTGTCGGGGTCGCCGGGCGCTGCATCCTTGTCCTTGTATTTGATCGAAAAAACGGTCGGCTCACCGGCCAGGAACTGCTTGTCGCACTGGTCGCCATAAGTCGCCAGGAAGGCCTTCTTGGCCTGCTCCAGTGCCGTGTCCTTCTTCGGAGGTGGCGGCCCGTCGCCGCAGCTTGGCGGCAGCGCCTCCTCGAAATCGGCGGTGGAGGGTTTCAGCGCACCTTTTTCGATGTGGATGGGATCGAAGGGCGGCGCCGCCTGGATCTGTGCATTGACCTGGCGCAGCGTATAGCAGCCGGCAAAGACCTTTTCGCCGCCGGTCTTGTCGGTGGCGCGAATGGCGACAGGGACATTGTAGAAAATGCTGCCGGCAGCGCCTTCGTCTGAAATTGCACCGGTCTCGACCTCGACCTTCTCGGTGCCGTCATAGCCCTTGACGAAACTGTCGAAGTCCTTTGCCGGCTTTGTATCTCCGAAATAACCCCAGGCGCGAGCGAATTCATGCCGGTTGATCGCGCTGTAAAGTGAGCGGACGACGGCGTCGGCGCTTGATCGATCGTCGACATACGGCGCTTCGGGTGTATCGTCGGCGGCCAGTACTGTTTGGCCTGCTGTAGCAAGGGAGAGAAAGGCAGTCGCTGCGAAAAGGGCGCGTCTCATCGGGAATCTCCGCTCGATGGGGAGATTCTACTATGGCGATTGCGGCATCGTGGTGACGCGGCGCTGGTGGTGCTTGAAGAATCGTGCCTGAAGGCGCTACGTCCATCCGCCGGCGTTCCGGCCGGACAAGGAGATTTGACGTGACGATATCGATGTATGAGGTATCCGTGCCTGTGTTTACGGAGAGGCTGAAAGCCCTTTCCACCATACTGGCGGCAGCCGAACAGAATGCGCTTGAGCGCAAGATCGACCCGCAGGTGTTCCTGACCTCCAGGCTGGCGCCCGACATGTTTGCGCTGACCAGGCAGGTGCAGATCGCCACCGACCATGCCAAGGGTGCGCCGTCGCGGCTCGCCGGTCGCGAAGTGCCGAGTTACGAGGACAACGAGGCGAGTTTTGCCGATATCCAGGCGCGCATCACCAAGACCCTGGACCTGCTGGCGACATTTTCAGCCGCGGAGTTCGACGGGTCGGACGACAAGGTGATCGAGTTGAAGCTTGGCGGGCGCGAACGCTCGATGCCCGGCCTGCAGTATCTCCTGCATGTGGCCATGCCCAACTTCTATTTCCACCTCACCACCGCCTACGACATCCTTCGCCACAATGGCGTGCCATTGGGCAAGGCGACGTTCCTCGGCGCGCGCTGAGGACTTGAGGTTTTTGAGATGTCCTGGACGGATCCGGGACATCTCGCGAGCGTATGTGTTTAGCAAATGGACATTTCGCGGGCGATGCGCGGAAAGTCGGCGGGCTTCATGCCGATGTCGGCGCGGTCGGCATTGCTCATCGAATGAAGCAGTGCGAGTGCGGAGCGGTATCTCAGATGTTCCTGCGGCCGCGGCCGGGCGAACATTTCAGTGAAGAAACCCATGGTTCAGGCTCCTGGTTGATTCCTCCACGGCTCCTAATATAGGTGAATCGTGACAATTGTGCAGTGCAGCATTTGCATGCCTGCCATGTCCTGATGATTTTTCAGAGCATAGTTTTGCGAGCGGGTGAAACCTTTTCCCGATGCGCACCGTACGCTGAACGCCGGCACATGGCCGGCTTTTCCTCGCCACTCCTGGCGAATTCCGGACTGCACGAAATTGCAGTCCGGCTTTTCGTTTTGGGACGGCAGACACCGCAGCTTTGGTCCCGGCAACGGCTAAATTCGTTAACATCGGTGGCATGCATTTTTAACGAGCCGGTTTTATGGTCTGAAGCTTGGATAGTCGAGCAAGGGGGAGGCTGACATCGCTACTGGCGCCAAGCGGGATTTCGCTTCGTTGCTCGACGACCTCTTCGTCGCTTCAGACAAGCTCGACGGGATCGAGGGCGAGGAGTCCGGCGCTCGCCCATCCATCCCGTTCGACTATCTCTCGGTGGCCGATGAACTCCATTCCGGCCGCATCAAGGTTTCGGGCAGCAGCTTTTCCACTGAATACCGCGAGGCCGGCGCCGATCTGGCGACCGAATTCGCCGCCTTGCTCGAGCATGCCAGACTGGCACTCGCCGGCGAAGAGCTGAAGCCCGAGGAAAGCCTGCCGCCGATCGATCCGGAATCCATTGCAGTCGAACTTGGCCTCAATCAGCCCAAGCAGGTCGCCGATTTTGGCCGCATGCGCCGCAGCTTCGCCTTTGCCAACCATCCGGACCGTGTCGCTCCGCACCTGCGCCAGCGCGCCATGATCCGCATGCAGGTGGCCAATATGCTGATCGACGAGGCCAAGCGCCGCGCGCTGGCCGGCGCTCGCCGCTAAACGCCACTTGTTCACCCAAAAGTCGGGCTGGCGAGGCTTGGAGAGCGCCTCTGCTTTCCCTATAGATGCGGCTTCCTTCCCACGCCGCCACGCAAGCTTTCCCTCCGGAGCAGAATTCCATGCACAAACGCCGTCTCGGTCGGACCGATCTTCTTGTTAGCCAGATCTGCCTGGGCTCCATGACCTGGGGCCAGCAGAACACCGAGGCAGATGGCCACGCCCAGATGGATCTGGCTTTCTCGCGCGGCGTCAATTTCATCGACACCGCCGAGCTCTACCCGATCCCGCCCAAGGCGGAGACGCAAGGGCGGACCGAGAAGATCATCGGCAGCTGGATGAAGGCCAACGGCAACCGCGACAAGGTGATCCTGGCCTCGAAAGTCGTCGGCCGCACCGCCAACGGCTGGTTTCGCGGCGACAGGCCGTCGCAACTGGTACGCGCCGATATCTTTGACGCTATCGACAAATCGCTGGCCAAGCTCGGCACTGACTATCTCGACCTCTACCAGATCCACTGGCCGGAACGGGACATACCCTGGGGCGCCAACCCGACGCGCGTCGGCGCCGTACCGCGCCGCGCCGATTCCGTGGGCGCACCAACCAACGAAACACCGATCGCCGAGACCCTTGCGGTGTTCGACGAACTGGTGAAGGTCGGCAAGATCCGCCATTTCGGCCTGTCGAACGAAAGTTCCTGGGGCGTGATGCGGTTCCTGGCGGAGGCGGACAAAGGCGTCGGTCCCCGCGTCGCGTCGATCCAGAACGCCTACAATCTCGTCAACCGCACCTTCGAAGTGAACCTCGCCGAGGTCTGCGAGCGCGAACAGGTGTCGCTGCTTCCCTATTCGCCGCTGGCACAGGGATATCTGACCGGCAAATACGACCATGGCGCTCGCCCTCAGGGGTCGCGCACGCAGCTCTTCAACCGCGGCCAGCGCTACGAGACACCCAATGCGGCCGAGGCACAGCTCGAATACAATGAGCTGGCGCGCTCCTTTGGCCTCGAACCGGCGCTGTTTGCCAATGCCTATGTATCGAGCCGGCCCTTCGTCACCTCGAACATCGTCGGCGCGACCACCCTTGCGCAGCTCGACATGGCGTTGTCTTCGGTCGACGTCGTCTGGACCGAAGAGATGCAGAAGGCGGTGGACGCGATCCATCAGCGCGTCGGCAATCCCTGTCCTTGATAGGGGACAGAATTATCCAGGAATGTCAGAGGGGGGTGGAGACAATGGTGGATTTTCCGATCGAGGCAGTGCGTGGAAGGTTTCCGGCGCTCTCCCTGACCGACAAGGGGCGGCGGCGCATCTATCTCGACAATCCTGCCGGCACGCAGGTGCCACAGGCAGTCGCCGACGCCGTGTCGCGCTGCCTTCTGACCACCAACGCCAACCTTGGCGGCTATTTCGAAACGACTGTCGCAGCGCAGGCCGTCGTCGACGAGGCGCATCAGGCGATGGCCGATTTCCTCGGTGCGGAAACCCCTGAGGAAATTATCATCGGCGCCAACATGACGACGTTGACCTATCACATGTCGCGCACGCTCGGCCGCACGATGAGGCCCGGCGACGAGATCATCCTCACCCGCATGGACCATGAGGGCAATGTCTCGCCCTGGCTGCAACTGGCCGAGGACCTTGGCCTGGTGGTGCGCTGGCTGCCGTTCGATGAAAAGAGCTGGCAGGTCGAAGAGGCGACGCTGGCGGATCTGCTTTCGGAGAAGACCCGGCTGGTTGCGCTGAACTACGCCAGCAACCTGACCGGCTCGATCAACCGGGTGAAGGCGTTGACCGCCATCGCCAGGAATGCCGGCGCCCTGGTCTACGTCGATGCCGTGCAGTTTGCGCCGCATGGCCTGATCGACGTCAAAGATCTCGGTTGCGATTTCCTGATCTGCTCGGCCTACAAATTCTTCGGTCCGCACATGGGCATATTGTGGGGCCGGCGTGATGTCATCGATGGCCTGCAACCCTACAAATGCCGCTGTTCGTCGGATGGCCTGCCGGAGCGGTTCGAACTCGGCACGCCGCAGATCGAGCTGATGGCGGGCCTCACGGCCGCGGTCGATTATTTCTCAGGATTGGGTGCGGCAGCGGGCGAGGGTGGGTCGCGAAGGCGCAAGATCGCCAAGGCGTTCGAGGTGTCGATCGCCTACGAAAACCCGCTGGCGCAAAGGCTGATCGAAGGGCTGTCGGACATTTCAGGCCTGACCATTCACGGCATCACCGATCCCAAGCGGCTCGCCGAACGTGTGCCGACAGTGTCCTTCACCGTCGACGGCATTGTGCCGGAGACGATCGTTCGGCAGATGAACGCCGAAAACATCTTCCTGTGGTCCGGCCACAACTACGCTTGGGAGATCGTCCACCAGCTCGGCATTCCGGCCGAACATGGGGTCGTGCGCATCGGCATCGCGCATTACAACACGGCGGCCGAAATCGACGAAACGCTGGAGAGCGTGCACCGGGCCATCGCCATGCTCAGGCAGCAGCGTTCCTGACGCCAGCTTGACCAATCACGACGTCTTGCCACCGAAACCGGTGAGGAAGGCCGTCAAATTGTCGCCGAGTTCGTCGCAGAGGTAGCCGCCTTCCTGGACGATGACGGTCGGCAGGCCGAGCCTGGCGATGGCCTCGCCAATGCGTGAGAAGCCCGGTGTCGTCACCGAAAGCCCGCCGAACGGGTCGCCCTCGAACGCGTCGAGGCCAAGCGCCACGACCAGCGCGTCCGGCGAAAAGGCGCGGATACGCTGGAACGCCACCGCAAGCGCTTCGAGAAACGCCGTATCGGCGGATTTGCGCGGCAGCGGAAGGTTGAAATTGTAGCCGAGGCCCGGGCCTTCGCCGCGCTCGTCGGCATGGCCCCAGAAGAATGGATAGAAGCGCACCGGATCGGCGTGCAGCGAGACGGTGAGCACATCCGGCCGCGCATAGAAGATGCCTTGCGTGCCATTGCCGTGATGCAGGTCGACATCGAGGATCGCCACCCGCGCAGCCTGCTTGCGCAAGGTCTGTGCGGCGACCGCCGAATTGTTGACGAAGCAGAAGCCGCCGGCGACATCGGCAAAGGCATGGTGGCCGGGCGGGCGGCACAGCGCATAGGCGGCCGGCGCGCCTGATGTCACGGCTTCAGCGGCTTCGACGGCGCTCCATGCACTCCACAGCGCGCTCTGCCATGTCTCGCCCGAGATCGGGCAAGCGGTGTCGGCCATGTGATAGCCGGCCTGGCCGACCGCCGAGGCCGGATAGCTGCCTGACCGCGCGATCGGGTGGATGTTGGGGATCACTTCGGCAGAAGCGCCCTCGATGCGCTGCCAGCGCTCGAAAATGTGCTCGAGGAAGTCGAGATATTCCGGCGTGTGCACCGCCGAGACCGGGCCGAGCCCGTGATTGCGCGGCCGCTCGATCGTGCAGCCGGCAGATAATGCGCCGGCTAACAATCGTTCGACCCGTTCGGGCATTTCCGGATTGGGCTTCGCGGCACCGCTCGAAAGAAAGGCCTTGGGGTCGTGGCGCTTCTGTTCCTCGGCATAGAAGGCTTTCATTCCTGCTCCCCATTCTGCGGCGCGTCGGCAAAGGCAAAGAAGGCCTTGCCAATGATCTTCTGCGTCTGCTCGTAGCTCGACCAGGCGATGCCCAGCCTTTCATAAAATGCCTTGGCGACCTCATTCTCGGTGTCGACGGACAGCCGGAGATAGACGCCGCCTTCTTTCCGGCACTGTGCCGCGACGTGCCGCAGCAGGCGCTCGCCAATCTTGCGGCCGCGAAACCGGTCCTCGACGTAGAGGTCCTGCACATACACGCCAGGCCGGCCCATCCAGGTCGAAAAGATCGGGAAATGCAGGCAGAGGCCGGCGAATTCGCCGTCCACTTCGGCAATCAGGGTGGAAAAGGCGGGTTTCTCGCCAAAGCCGTAGGTTCTGAGGTCGTCTGCGGTCGAGATGATCTCGTCGGGCGCGCCGATGTGTGTCCCGAGTTTCAGGATCGCCGCATGGATGGCGTCGACATCGTCGATGCGGCCGGGCCGGATAACGGTGTCGGTGGTCCTGGCTTGGGCTTTCTCTGCCATGGGTCAGGCCGCGGCGCCGGCCGGGCCCGGTCCGGTCAGAAGGTCATCAAGCTCGCCAATGCCGTCTTCCGAAAAGACGCGAATGCCGTTCGCTTCCAGCAGCGCGGTGGTCGTGCCATGGCCAGCCACCCGGTTACCCGAAAAACGCCCGTCATAGATGAAACTACTGCCGCAGGACGGGCTGCCATCGGTAAGAACCGCATACCGACACCCTGTTTCTCGGGCGAGATCGAGTGCAAGTTGCCCGGCTTCGAGATAGAGTGCGGTCACATCGTTTCCCGTTTGCTCGACCACTCGGCCTTGGCCGTGGAGCACTGCGCGGCCGTCGCCCGTGCCTCGAATTTCTGCCGGAGGACGTGGCGTGGAGAAGCCTGCGGCCACCTCCGGGCAGATCTGCACGGTCCGTCCCTCTGCCTGCCATCGGGCAAGAATCGGATGGTCGTTGAGCCGGTAGGAGCCGTTGTAGCGAACCTTGCTGCCGAGCAGACAGGCTGAAACGAGAACCCTTTCCATATCAGCTCCTCCGCTTGCCACTCGACCTCCAGCCCCCCTAGAACGCTACCCGGTCGCCGCCCTTGAGCGCCAGCATGGTGCGCGCTTCGGCTGGCGTGGCAACCTCCAGCGACAGCCCCTCGAGAATGCCACGGATACGGCGCACCTGATCGGCATTGGACTTCGCCAGTTGGCGGCCATCAAAAAGGCTGTCTTCCAGGCCGACGCGGACATTGCCGCCCATCGCCGCGGCGATCGAGATCAGCGGCATCTGATTGCGGCCGGCGGCCAGCACCGAGAACTGGTAGCTGTCGCCGAACAGCTTGTCGGCGATCCGCTTCATATGGACGAGGTTTTCCGGGTCAGCACCGATGCCGCCCAGTATGCCCAGCACGAACTGGATGAACAGCGGTCCCGACACCAGTCCACGGTCGCGGAAATGCGCCAGCGAATAGAGGTGGCCGACATCGTAGCACTCGAATTCGAAGCGCGTGCCGCAGCCCTTGCCCAGCCGCTCAAGCACGCCCTCCATGTCGGCGAAGGTGTTCTTGAAGATGGTGTCGCGCGTGGCTTCGAGCAGCTTCGGCTCCCACTCATGTTGCCATTCCCTCGGCTTGTCGAGCATCGGGAACAGCGCGAAGTTCATCGAGCCCATGTTGAGCGAGCACATTTCGGGTTCGGCCCGCAACGGAGCCGCCAGCCGCTGGTCCAGTGTCATCAGCGACGAGCCGCCGGTGGTGATGTTGATCACCGCGTCGGTGGTCTGCTTGATGCGCGGGAGGAACTGCATGAACACGTCCGGATCGGCGGTTGGCCGCCCATCCCTGGGATCGCGGGCGTGCAGGTGCAGGATCGAGGCTCCGGCTTCGGCGGCCGCGATCGCCTCGGTGGCGATCTGGTCCGGCGTCACCGGCAGATAGGGCGACATCGACGGCGTGTGCACCGAGCCGGTGATGGCGCAGGTGATGATGACTTTTCGCGCCGCCATTTTTGCCCCTCAGCCTTCGACCGGCAGGTCGAGTTCGGCGGCCAGAATCTCCAGCGAGTCGCCGATGATGGCGACGATCTCGCCGACCTGTTCCCTGGTGACGATCATTGGCGGCGCGACCATGAAATTGTCGCCGTCGACGCCACCCTTGACCCTGCGGCCATAGATGATCAGCCCGCGTTCATAGGCGAGGTCGAGCAGCCGCTGCGTGGCCTTCTTGTCCTGGTCGATCGGCCGCAGCGTCTCGGGATCGGCAACCATCTCGGCGCCGGTGAGCAGGCCCTTGCCGCGCACGTCGGCGATGAACGGAAACCGTTTGGCCAACCCCTTCAGCCCGTCCATCAGCACGTCGCCCATCGCAGCCGCATTGGCGATCAGGTCGAGCCGGTCCATTTCGCCGAGCACGGCAAGGCCGGCGGCGCAGGCCAGCGGGTTGCCGGCATAGGTATGGCCGTGCTGGAAGCCGCCGGAGGCGAGCAGCGGCTGCACCAGCCGCATGGGCGCGGCCAGCGCGCCGAGTGGGGCGTAGCCCGAGCCCAGCCCCTTCGACAGCGCGACGATGTCGGGCTTGCAGTTCCAGTGGTCGCCGCCGAGGAATTTGCCGGTGCGGCCGGCGCCGCTCATCACTTCGTCATGGATGAGCAGGATACCGTAGCGATCGCAGATTTCGCGAATGCGCGCATAGTAGCTGTCCGGCGCCACCAGGGCAGCGGTCGCAGCGCCGCCGATCGGCTCCATGATGAAGGCGACCACGCTCTCCGGGCCTTCGGCCAGGATTTTCTCCTCCAGCATGTCGGCATAGCGGACGCCGCGCTGTTCCATCGAAAGGTTGTCGCGGTCGCGCCAGGCCGTCGGCGCCGGCACGGTCGGCATCACCCGCATCATCGGCTCAAATGTTTCAGCCAGCGCATCGTCGCCGGTGATCGAGAGCGAACCCAGCGTGCCTCCATGATAGGAAGGGAAGCGCGTGATCACCTTCCACCGGCTGGCCTGGCCGGTGGCAACCGCCCACTGTCGGGCAAGCTTGATGCAGGATTCCGTCGCTTCCGAGCCGCCCGAGACGAAGAAGATACGGTCCATGCCCCCGGGCAGCTTGCCGGCAAGCTCCCTCGCCAGCTCTTCGGCCGGCTCGTTTTCGAAATGCAGCCGGTAGGCGAAGGTGGCGCGATCCATCTGCCGCTTCATGGCTTCGAGCACATTGCGGTTGGAATGGCCGATATTGGCGACCATCGGCCCGCTGGAGCCGTCGATGAAACGGCGGCCGTCCTGCGTCCAGATGTAGATGCCCTCGGCGCGGTCGACCAATGGCCGGCGCAGGCTGGACAGGTAGAACAGATGCGATTGGCGCCGGGCGTCAGTGTCTTGAGCGGCGGTCTGGACTTTCGACATGTCAGGACTTTCTGAGGTAACGATCGAGGACATTCTTAGTGACGTGTTCGACCATCGGATCCTGTCTTAGCAGGCCGGCGACCCATTCGCAGCTTCCGGCGTGGAACACCTCACCCTTGCCGCGCGGGAAATTGACGATCATGCCGTTGCCGCGTTTGACTTTTTCCAGATTGGCGTCGCTCGCCTCGCCGAACAGCGTCTCGGCGGTGAAGCGGCCATCCTCGTCGGTAAGGAACTGGTCCTCGATAGGTATATCTGCGCTTTCCTCGACCTGGGATGCCATTCCGACGGCGAGAACCTGCAACCCGTCCGGCGCGCCGCTGGTCGCGGTGGGGTAGGGCAGGCCGCCGCGTATCTCGAAGTCGAGCCCGTCGACTTCATAGCCATAGACATGACTGTCGGCGCCGAGCAGGTCGCCATAATAGATGCCGGTGCCGGCAAAGGCCCAGTGCTCTGGCCGGTAGACCGGAAAGCCACGCACGCCCCTTGGTGCGCACCCACCCCAGCCGGCATAGACGCCGCGCGTCGCGTTGAGCCCGAAGGTCGCTGAACCCGGCCGGCCGATTTCCGGCGCTTCCCAGGAATTGGTAGCGCGGGTGACGTCGCCGCCGTGGAGATAGGCGGGGTCCTCGGCACGTGCGCGGTATTTGTAGCAGACCTGCCGGCGGCCCTCGTCCTCCAGCCGCGTCTGCCACATGAAATTGCCGGCAAAGCGCGCCGCATGGCCGCCGCTTGTCACATAGGCGTCGACCGCATCGCGCATGTCCCAGGTCCAGTATTCGTCATGGCCGACGAAGACGGCACAGTCGTAACCGTCGAGAATCTCAGGTGAGAAATGCAGATCGTGCTGGCTGGCGAGGTCGACGCCATAGCCGGCCCGTTCGGCAAAGCGGAGGAAATGGCTGTCGTAGCTGGCCCAGCCGGACGAGGCGTACTTCTTCGAATGACCGGTGGCGAGCGCCCATTCCATGTGCGGATAGCGCGGCACCGTCTTTGGCGGTACGGCGACTTTCAGCGGTACACGCGGCGCATCTTTCGGCAGCACGACGAAACCGCGGCACCACGGGCGTTGCGTCGACACGATGGGCGAATACTGGTTGCGGTCCGGCCCGGTGATGCCCTGATAGTGGTTGGAGCCGCCCCAGGTGTTGTAGGCGACCCAGGTGCCCGTCGCCGCCACCTGCAGCACGCGGCCGGGTTTCTTGCCGGGCTGCGGGCTGACGATGAACAGATGATGGCAATGGATCGGCTTGCCGTTGCGGCCGTCCGCTTCAAGCGTCACGCGATAGGCGCCGGACGGCCAGTCTGCCCCGACGCGGAATTCAAACGAGGCTTCCCAGCCGCAGCCTTCGGCCGAGCACTGGTCGGGGCTGTCCTGCCAGCGCGCCGCGATGCCCGATTTCTCGAACACTTTCGTCTCGGTGCCGCCATCGCGGACAATCGCCATGTTGACTGCCGGAGCCGTCGAACTGACATGCAACGCCACGGTCTCGCCGGCGCGATAGGAAAACCGGTCGCTGTAGCACCAGATCTCGCCGCGCTCGCCATCCATCCCAGGCCATTCATAGTAATGGCCGCGCACCGCGTGGCGACGCTGCTCCGGCGTCAGTCCGAAATCGGGGAATTCGGTCGGAAGGTTGATCATGAAGCCCTGAAGTTTCAAAGGCGCCATTTCGGCGATCTGGCGGTCAAGCGTCAAATGGAAACCATCGGGCCAGCATTCGTTAGCCGCGCCCTTGGCCCCTGTGGCCAAAAAGACTATCTCCACAAAGGGCGGCGTTTTCCGCCACCGGAGGCGGCATGCTGAGAATCCAGAAGGTCAAGGTCGACGACATCTACGTGCCGGCGGCACGCAAGAAGACGCTGCATCCCGAGACCGTCAGGCATCTGGCAGAGGACATCCTCGAAAACGGCATGAAAACGCCGATCCAGGTCCGCCATGACGGCAAGCGCCATATCCTGGTCGAAGGCCTGCATCGGCTGGAAGCAGCCAAATGGCTCGGCGAGACCGAGATCGACGCCTATCTGGTGCAAGCCAAGCGCCACTGACGCTCCTTCGTTCGTGATCTCTATCCAACAGGCGCATTTCTCCAGATTTTTTCGCTGGCCCAGATTTTTTCTCTGGCGATGTCGACTTGCGCGTCATCCGCTCGTCCTAGGGACGGAAGCCAGATCAAACCATGCAAGGACCCCATCATGACCACCAAGCTCGCCGCGCGAGAACGTCTACCGCTGCTGGACAGACCCGAAACTGGTGACGCAGTGGTTCGCGCCAAAGCCGTGGACGACGCTGCGCGCCGAAATGGATGTGCGCACCGGCGGCTCGAGCCTTGTCGTGATGGCAGGCCCCGACGGCAATGAATTCCCCAACCCCGGCGTTTTCCTCGAAGTCGTTCCCGGCAGGAAGATCGTCTTTACCGACGCCTACACAAAGGCATGGGAGCCATCGGAGAAGCCGTTCATGACCGGCGTGCTGACCTTCGAGGACGAGGGCAATGGCAAGACCCGCTACATTGCTCGGGTCAGGCACTGGAGTGTCGCCGACCGCGAGCAGCACGAGAAGATGGGCTTTCACGAGGGCTGGGGCCAGTGCACCGACCAGCTCGAAGAGCTCGCCAGAACGCTTTGATACCGTCGGGACGAGGAGGAGATCGATATGTCCAAAACCTTGATTTTCGCCATTCTTGCTTCGGCTGCAGCGCTTCTTGCTTCACCGGGCCCCACCAATGCAGAGGAGGCAAAACCCGCCATGACGACCGCTACGAACCCACTGCCGAAGCCGGAAAAATCTGGCCTGCTGCCGGTCAACGGCCTGAACTACTATTACGCCGTCTACGGCAAGGGCGAGCCGCTGCTTCTGCTGCATGGCGGTCTTGGCACGACTGACATGTTCGCCCCGATCCTGCCGAAGCTTGCCGAGAATCGCACCGTCATCGGCGTCGACCTGCAGGGTCATGGCCGCACGGCACTTGGCGATCGGCCGTTCACCCTGGAGGCGATCGGTGACGACATGGCTGATCTCGTCAAGGCGCTCGGCTACGACAAGGTCGACGTCATGGGCTATTCGCTGGGTGGCGGCGTCGCCTTCCGCATGGCGGTCCAGCATCCTGAAACGGTGCGCCGCCTTGTGCTGGTTTCGACCGGCTATGCCGCGGACGGTTTTTACGCCGAGATGCGCGGCCAGCAGGCGCAAGTCAGCGCGGCGGCGGCCGATTTCATGAAGGACACGCCGATGTACAAATCCTACGTCGCGGTGGCGCCGCATCCCGAGGACTTCCCGAGGCTCCTCGACACGCTCGGCAACTTCATGCGTCAGAACTACGATTACTCCGCCGACGTCGCCAAGCTGAAGATGCCGGTCATGCTGGCCTATGGCGACAGCGACATGTACCGGCCCGAGCACGAGATCAAGTTCTACCAGATGCTCGGCGGCGGGCTGAAGGACGCCGGCTGGATGCGCGAGAACCTGTCGCAGAACCGCCTGGCGATCCTGCCCAACCGCACCCATTACGACGTCTTCTTCGCCCCCGAACTGACCGCTGCCGCACTGCCGTTTCTCAACGGCGAGACCAAGGTGAAGACCTGGGACGAGGTCGTCAGCGAAACCGAATAACTGCCTGCCGATTCCCACCGGCCGTTTCCGACGAAATGGCCGGCGGTTTTGTTTATGAAGCCTTCGCTCGGCGCGGCTGCCTGAGATGCTTGATGCCGCTCATCTCGACGAAATTCGTCGCCGCTTCCCAAAGATGGTCGCCGTAGAGGAACGGCTCGAAAGGGTCCGCGTCGGTCAACGGCAGCGGCGCGATCTCCGCGTCGACGCGTGGCTCGTAGAAGAACGGGATCGAGAAGCGCGCCGTTTTCGGCGCGATCACCCGGTGTCGCGTCGCGCGGACGCGTTCGCCGGTCCAGCGCTCCAGCAACTGGCCAAAATTGACAGCCAGCGTGCCGTTGGCCGGCGGCACGTCGATCCATTCGCCAGTGAGGTTCTTTGCTTGCAGACCTTCGACGCCGTCCTGCGCCAGCAAAGTGACGAAGCCTGAATCGGCATGCTCGCGGCCGATGATTGTGCGCGTCTCGCCCTTGTGCACCACCGAAAACTCCGGTCCGCTGGTGTCTACGCCGGCATTGGCGGATCTGTTCGGGCCGCCCGCACCCGCCCGTGACCGTACCGACGCCAGGATCATGGCCGCAGCTTCGGGGATCGGCTTCATGGCCGTCCGCGACTTTCCCGGCGATGACCGGCTGACGCCGGAAGGAAGAGCACAATTGCTGCGCATCTTCGCGCTTCCCGATACGCGTCACGCAAGGGGTAACGGATCAGCCGCAGCGTCGAGATGCCGTGATCGAAATAGGCGTCGAAGATTGTTTCCGGCAGGCCAAGGCCGCGGGCGATCGAGCGCATCAGCGCGTTGCCCACCGTCTCCATGGCGCGGTAGTAGTCGGCTGCCGCCGCGCGCCAGCCGGGCAGGGCCTCTTCGGCCGGCAGGGGTGTCGGCTCGCACAACGGATCGTCGGAAACCGAGGCATCGGCCGGATCGGCAAGGTCCGGACCCATGTCGATGCCTTCCTTGTAGGAAACGGCTGCCGGCTGCAGCGGGAACCAGCCGCGATAGACGTTCCTTTTGCTGCGGTCGAAATTCCTGCGCAGCAATTTCTGCTTCTCCGCAATGCCGATGGTTTCGATGTCTGGTGTCATGGCTTCAGGTCCACTGCATCACGATAAGCGATGGCGTTGTATCAAAGCTTTTCAATTGACCCAATCGGGTCGGCCATTACCTTGCCGCCTATTCTCTTCACCTATGGATCAAGGACGATGGCCAAATATCAGGGCGGATGCCTGTGCAAGGCGGTGCGCTATCGCGTCGACGCTGCACCCATCAACGAACGCGTCTGCCACTGCCGGCTGTGCCAGAAGGTGATTGGCGCCGCCTTCAACGCACGCGTGCTGTTTCGCATCGATGAAGTGACGATCGAGGGGCCGCTCGCGACGGTGAACACCTCGCCCGATCTCAAGCGCGGCTTCTGCCCAAGCTGCGGCACGACGATGTTCTCCCGGCGCGATTCTGCTGGCATCATCGGCATCACCACCGGCTCGCTTGACGATCCGACCGTTTTCAAACCGCAAATGCATATTTTCACGGCCTCGAAGCAGCCCTGGGTGGTGCTCGATGATGGCCTGCCGCAATACGAAGGCGCACCGCCGCCAGGCTAAAGCGCATCGGCCGGGTCCCCGCTGCTGCGCAGCGTCCCGGCGTTCGCCGGCCTTTCATCGTGCCACTGGCACGATGAATTCGCTTGCGCGAACCGGCTGCTCACCATGACCAAAATTTAATCGAAAGAGACACGAGATAGCCGGCAAAGCGTCATTGGCGGGCCATCATCGTCTCCCTATTTATGGGGCGCGGGTACGGCATTCGAGGAGACGACGGATGAACGACAGCATCAGCACCCTGGACGAGCTTTTGAGCGATCCGATGGTCCTGCTTGTCATGGAGCGCGATCGTGTGCGCCCCGAACAGGTGCGCATACTGCTCGAACGGGTTCGCCGGACTTCCGTCGACGAGCCTGTGGTGCCGCCGGCCCATATGGTGGCCAAAAGCTGTTTCCAGCAATGGCTGCTTACTTAGGTACGGTCAGTTGGAGCTGGCCGGCAAATAGCTGTAATGGCTGCGGAAATAGGCGATTCTGAAGCCCATGCGTGCGTAGTTGCGATAGGCAGGGCCGTCGCGCTCCTCGTGCGGCGCCTCGATGTCGGCGACGAACAGTTTCGCGCCCGCCGCAATCCCGTCGCGCACCAGCGCTTCCCCAACCACCGCGTCGAGATCGAAGCTCGGCGCCATGATGCCGGGTACCGGCGCGTCGATGCCGCTCCAGGCCGCGCCGTCGGGCCCGATGAACAGCGAGCGCACCGCCACCACCGCGCCGTCCCGCTTGGCCATGTAGTGATGCCAGCCCTTTCGGCCGACCAGAGCCATCAGCCATGGTGAGGTGGGCAGCCGGTAGCGGCTGTCGATGAAGCCGGCCCATTCGCTTGCCGATGCCTTTGTTACCCGTTCTACTGAAACCCCTTCAGCCGTGAAGAGCGGCTCGGATGACAGCGGTTCTGCCCCGCGATAAATCCGCTCCCAGCCGCCCTGGCGCTGCAGGCCGCGCGCCTCGAGCCAGCATCTGAGGCGCGACGGTTCAGTGTGCGGATTGACATAGAACCAGGGCCGCGAAATGCCGGCGGCGCGGTAGTGCGCCAGCAGCGCGTCGAGCTGGCTTTCGGAGGCCGGGCTGTCGACGCCGAAGTTCTTCACGCAGTTGAAATGGATGAACGGGATTGTCGTGCAGGTGGTCCAGGCGAGGCCGCCTTCTTCCGTTATCGAAAGGCCCTGGCTTGCGGCGAAATCGGCAGGCACCGCGGCGTAGAGGTCGAGCCAGGCATTCACCTCGGCGTGCTCGATAATACGGCTGAGGTCGAGCGAGACATCCTCGATCGCGATGCCAGGCGGGTACGGTTCGGGCAGGGGCTGCAATTCTGACAGGGCGGTCTGCATGGCTCTCCTCCGTCATTTGCCTTACAGTGTAAGATTAGCGGATTTTAATATAACCGCGTGGCTTGTCAAGCGGCACCTTACAAATCCGTAAATTGGATTCCGGGGACCGCCAGACTATGGCTCGGCGGGGATCGCCCCTCACGATTGTTCGACAGAAAGGCTCGATATGGCAGACATCTGCACCCAAGGCGTCGACACCGGCTTTGTCGGGCTGGGATTCGCCAAGGTGGCGTTCCTCGGCCTGGTGCAAGGCATCACCGAATTGCTGCCGATCTCTTCGACCGCCCATATGCGCATCCTGCCGGCCGTACTCGGCTGGCAGGATCCGGGCTCCGCCTTCTCTGCCGCCATGCAGCTTGCGGCCTTGGCCGCGGTGGTCAGCTATTTCTGGAGCGATGTCAGGGATATCCTGTTTGGTTCGCTCGACGCCCTGACGCGACGCGATTTCGCCGACCGGCATTTCCGGCTGGCGCTGTGGATCGTGCTGGCGACCATCCCGATCGTCATCGCCGGCGTGGCGCTGTCGGGCGTGCTCAACGCCTGCAACTCGCCGCTGCGCAGCCTGACGGTGATCGGCTGGGCCTGTATCGTGATGGCGATCCTTCTGGCGCTGGCCGAGATTTTTGCCAGCCACCGACGCACCGTGGGCGAGGCATCGCTGACTGACGCGCTGCTCGTCGGCGTCGCCCAGATCGGCGCGCTGATTCCAGGTGTCTCTCGTTCCGGCTCGACCCTGACGGCCGCGCTCGGGCTCGGCTTCAAGCGGGCCGAAGCGGCGCGTTTCTCGTTCCTGCTCGGGCTGCCTGCGATTGCGCTCGCCGGCCTCAAGGAACTTTGGGAACTGCACAAGGTCCAACTCGACGCGCATGGCTGGTCGGTTCTCATCGTCGGGCTGGTCGTAGCCTCGGTTTCAGCCTTCTTCGCCATATGGGGCCTGATGCGCGTTCTGGAGCGTTTTTCGGCCTGGCCATTCGTCATCTATCGCGGTGTGCTTGGTATCGTCCTGCTGCTGGGCGTGGCGGTGGGATGGCTTGTCTAGCATAGGTCGAGGCTTCCAGAGTATCGCTTGAAACAGGCTATACCCGTACCGGACCCTGAACTTCGATTCCGGTGCGCGCATGGATTTTTTGACCCTCCTGCAATCACTGCCGCTGCTGCTGGTGCTGGCCAAGGGTGCACTGCCATCGGTGGCGGCACTCGGCATTGGATTTGGCCAATGGGCCGCTTCGCTGCCGCCATGTCGTGACTTCGCCTTTGAGGCGACCAGCTATCTCGTATGCGAGGTCGACCCGAAACGGTATTCGATCGAACTGTTCTGGAAAGATCCGGCGGGCAAGCCGTTTCAATCGCTGCACAGTCTCCATGCTTCGCAGCAGGCGGCCGGTCGCACCATACTGTTTGCCATCAATGCCGGCATGTATCGCCCCAGCCTCGCTCCGGTCGGTCTCTATGTCGAGCATGGCCAGGAAATGGCGTCGGTGAAGACGGGATCGGGAAGCGGCAATTTTTCCCTGCAGCCGAACGGCATTTTCTACATCAGCAACGGCAAGGCAGCGGTCCGCGCCACCAGGGACTTTCTCAAAAGACGGCCGCCACTCGACTATGCGACGCAATCCGGGCCGATGCTGGTGATCGACGGCCAGCTGCATCCGAAATTCCAGGCCGACAGCACCTCGCGCAAGACGCGCGACGGCGTCGGCGTGCGGAAGGACGGCGTCGCCGTCTTTGCCATTTCGAACGGCACGGTGACCTTCCATGCCTTCGCCCGTCTTTTCCGCGACGCGCTCGGCTGCGACAACGCGCTTTTCCTCGACGGCACGATATCGAGCCTGTTCGCGCCGGCCATCGGCCGCAACGACGACTACTGGAATCTCGGGCCGATGATCGGCGTCTTCAGGAAATCCTAGCGGCTTTGCCACCCCGCTTGCCGCCGATCAGCTGCACCGGGAGCCAGATTTCGCGGCCTGGCGCGCTCGAAGAGAACTTGATTCAAACTTTATTGGTAATTTCTCGTTCATAACTCGATCTGGTTTGTCCGTCGGCTGTCGTTTTGCCCTCGGTCTGTTGTGTTTTGAGTACAGGTCCAGATGCGGATTCCGGGCGCCATCAGTTTTTTGATCGCATCGCTATGCCTTGCCGGCTGTACATCGACGGCCGGCGTCGACGCGCTGGATTTGCAGAAACCGTCGAACGAAACCACCAGTTCCGTGATACGGCCGCCCGCGCCGATCGCCGCGGCTCCGAAGGCGATGGCCAGGAGCGCGCCGAGGGCCGAAAGGGCGCCCGAGCCTGACAATGGTCTGCCTGACAATGGTCTGGAAGACGACAATGCTGCCGCCGAAAACACTCGGCCCTTCGGCCTGGCTGAAGAAGAGACAGTGTCATTCCCTGCGCCTGAACTGCCCGACAGCGCCGAGCCGCCGGTCGAGCCGGCTGCGCTCGTATCACCGCCGAGGCTGTTGAGCCGCGCAGCACCGGCCATGCTGGCCGGGCCGGTCACCCGTTACGGCTTTCGCGATGCCAAGCCGATCAATTTTGGCCGGTCCTCGCCCCGGCACCTTGCCGTGCACGGCGTCGACGTCTCGCGCTGGCAAGGCAACGTCAATTGGCAAAAGCTGCGCGCGCAGGGCGCCAATTTCGCCTACATCAAGGCGACCGATGGCGGCGACCATCTCGATCCGATGTTCATGAAGAACTGGCGCAATGCGGACGCCGCCGGCCTGAAGCGCGGCGCCTATCACTTCTTCTACTGGTGCCGCACCGCGGGCGAACAGGCTGACTGGTTCATCCGCAACGTGCCTAAGATGGATGGTGCACTGCCGCCGGTGATCGACGTCGAATGGAACGGCGAATCCAGCTGCAAGCGGCGGCCGTCGCGCGAAAAGGTGCTGGAGAAGATGCAGGTGTTCATGGACAAGCTGGAGCGCCATTACGGCCAGCGGCCCATCATCTACACCGCGCCTGATTTCTATCGCGACAATCTCCGGGGTGAATTCCTCGATTATCCGTTCTGGGTGCGCGCGGTCGCGCGGCATCCGTCGAAGGTCTACCCCGACCGCAAATGGCTGTTCTGGCAGTATTCCGGCTCCGGCCTGTCGCATGGTGTCACCGGCCGCATCGACCTCAACGTCTTCCACGGCGACGAACGGCAATGGCGCGCCTGGGCCGGCGGACGGATTTCCGTCGCCGACGCTGACTGAGGCAGCCTATCAGGCCCGGCGTACTTCGCGCTCGCGTATGTCAGCCGTCTGGGCCAGCACCCAGTCCCGGAACACCTTGATCTTCGGAGTGTTGCGGCGGCTTTCCAGGTGCACGAGCCAATAGCCGTCGCCATCTGATCCCAGCACTTCAAATGGCTGTATCAACTGGCCCTTTGCCAGCAGGGCGCTGTAGATGTTGCGGGTGAGGATCGCGGCGCCCTGATCGGTCAGCGCCGCCATTGCATCGTAAGCCTGCGAACCCAGGTTCGGTCCCGCGATGACGCGATCGGGCTCGAAGGGTACGCCGGCTGTTTCGAACCAGATTTTCCACCAGGGATCGTCGGCACAGCACAGCGCCACCTTGTAGAGATCCTCGGGGTGGCGAATGCCGCCCACGCTCTCGGCCAGTTTCGGGCTGAGCATTGGCGTATAGTCTGCTTTGAACAGGTAATGAGCCGTCAGGCCGGGCCATTTTCCGGTGCCGGTTCTGATCCCGATATCCATGTCCTCGCGTGTGAAATCGACCAGCCGGGACGATGTATTCACCTTCACGGCGAGATCGGGATGCATCAGCTGGAATGTTCCAAGCCACACGGCCAACCAGTTCGATGCGAATGTTTCCGAGGTTGTGACGGACAGCACGCCAGTCGCTCCACCCTTTGTGGCGACCCACGCGTCGGCCAGGGCCGAGAATGCGCCCGTTGCGTGCGGCGCCAACTGCTGTCCGGCCTCTGTCAAGGCGATTTGCCTTGTTTTTCTTATGAAAAGCGGCGTTCCGGCGCGCTCTTCCAGCACCTTGATCTGATAGCTGGCCGCCGACTGTGTCATGCCGAGTTCCTCGGCAGCCTTGGTGAAACTGCCCAGCCGCGCCGCGGCTTCAAAGACGCGAATGGCACCCAACGGCGGTAGCTCCCAACTCATGACGCATCAATCCTCCTGATGCATAGTACGCGACGTTCGATTGGAAGCCAAGGCCGCAACCAGGCATACTCCGGTCATCAACTCGAACCCGAAAGGACACGGCAATGACCCTCTACAACACACTTCGTCGTCCGGTGCTCGACCTCTTCACCGCTCCGTTCAGACCCCGCACGCGCGGCCTGCTCGACCACCGTGCGCTGTCGGATCATTTCCTGCGCGATATCGGCATGCTCGACGGACACGCTTCTGCCGGCAGCACCCGCTGACTTGCGTGCCCCGCTGACTTGCGTGCATTGACTTGTGCAAACGGGAGGAAAAGATGAGCATATCTGCGGAGGCCCTGGCGAAGAGCCGTCAAACGATCTCCTCCTACGAGGATTATGCGGAACAGTATGATGCAATCGTGCGGCACGTTCCCAACCAGAGGGAGCAGGCAGCGCTAGGGCGCCTTGTGGCGATCGCCGGCACAGGCGGCCAGATTCTGGAAGTCGGCTCGGGAGCGGGATACGATGCGGACTTTCTGGAGACTTTGGGCGCTAGGGTTCGGCGCACCGACGCAACAAGGCGGTTTCTTGAACTGCAGGCCGCGCGCGGCAAGCACGGTGAACTGCTCGATCTCATCACCGATGATCTCGGCGGCCCCTACGACGCAGTCTTGGCCCTGTGCGTCCTGATCCATGTGCCCCGCGACCAGACCGACCAGGTCCTTGCCAAGATAGCCGGATCGCTCCGACCAGGTGGCGCCTTCCTCGTATCGATGCGCAATGGCGATGGCGAGACGAGCGGCGAATATCACACGGTCTACTGGCGCAGGGACGACTTCGCGGCCCGTCTCGAAAACGCCGGGCTGGTCCTTATCAGGGACGATTTCAACATTGGCCGCAACAGCGAGGAATGGAACACCTTCCTGGCTGTGAGGCCTTCATGAAGGGATCTTTTCCCTTCTCCCACAAAGGGGAGAAGGAGAGGGGCGAGCGTTACGCCCCACCGCTCATCTCTCGCCTTTGCGAATAAGCGAGACATTGCCGCCGCAGTGCTGTCTAGTGCCTGTTCCTGCACTCCGGGGGGATCAGGGTGGAGCTGGAACTCAAATTTCTGCTTGTCGGCTTTGCCTGCGCGGTCTCCGGCATGCTGTCGCTCATCACCTTTGTGAAATGGCGCGAGGTGCAGGCCCTCAGCCGCTGGTTGCCGGCGCCGGGAAAGATCATCTCGTCACGCGTCGAGGCGCGTGAGGTCAGAAGCTCGGGCGCTGGCTCGGACAGCACCGATACCACGGAGATGCGCAATTTCCCGGCCATCACCTTCGAATACAAAGTCGGCGGCAAGAAATTTCAAAGCTCGCGCTACAGCGTGAAGGAGAATTTGGGGAACTTTGAAGTCCCCGAAACCCTTGCGCAGTTTCCCCGCGGCGCGGAGGTGACCGTCTTCTACAATCCAGCCGACCCGAGCAAAGCCGTAATCGAGCGCACCATGCCGGATGGCGCCTTCAAGTTCATGGTCCAGCTCTCGGCCGGTTTGGTGATCGGCACGGCGGTTCTGGTGTTTTCCGTCGGCGGCGTGCTCGAGGCGATCCGGCCGCATCTGCCCAAACCGCAAAACCTCGGTGCCGCGGCATTGCTGCTGTTCATGGGCCTGTTCGCCCTGCGCATGGGCTTTGCCCAGAAGTCGCTTGCCGAGCAGGCGGCAAAATGGCCGGTCGCCGCCGGCCGCATCGATGCGTCAGGTCTGCAGGCGCTGCGAAGCCATTCAAGCTATCAACGCTGGCGCACCGTTTTCAAATCTCGCATCGTCTACAGCTATGGCGTCGCCGGCCAGCGCTACAGCGCCGACCGCGTCACCTTCGGCGCCACGGTCACGGCTTCGCTGCCCGGCCTCGTCGGTGGCCAGGCGCGTCGCTATGTCGAGGGCAGCAGGGTCGACGTGCACTATGATCCCGCCAACCCCGGCTCGGCCGTGCTCGAATGCCGGGTGCGCGGGCTCTGGCTGCTGTGGGTCTGTTCGGCAGGATTTCTCGGCGGCGCTGTCTTTCTGGTCGGGCTGGTGTGAGGACAGGCTTTTGGCTTCGGCAACGCTCTCCCGGAGACATCTGGTGATCATTCGCAAACTGGCCTTTGTTTTTCTGGGCCTGCTCGTCCCGATCCAGGGAGCGAGCGCCAAGGAATGCTTGCTGAGCCACGCCACCTACCGCGAGCCGCGCTCGGGTGCCGTTCTGCAATTTCGGCCACTGGACAACGAGCCGGCGGCGCTGACGGCGCAGGTGTTCTCGCTGAGCGTGCCCAACACCGACAAAAACCTGCCGGCCGACATCACTTGGACCAACGGCAAGAATTCGTTTCCGCTCGGCACAATCCGCCACACTTGCACCGACGACGACCGCGAAGCGGGCCTGCAGGATGGCAGCGGCATGTGCAGGATATGGGATGGACAGGTCTATGCCTTGACCGGCGGCGGCGCCGAGCAGTTGAATTCGAGCGAAGCGACACCAGCGCCGAAGGGGCTGTTGCTGCCTGATTTTGGTGCCGCTTTCACCGAATGGGCCGATTTCGCCAACTCCAATCCCAATGGCTCGGCATGGGACGCCTTTACTTTGACAGGATGCAGCGATGAATAGCGCCATGAGATCGATCACCTGGGCCTGCGCCCTGTTTGCCTGCGTGACGGTATCGGCCGTGGCACGTGCGGACGAGCCGGCTCCGTCGCGCCCGCCCATCGACAAATGCGTGTGGGAAAAACTGACGGACAAAACTGTCGGGCTTGCCGCCTGGGTGCAGCGTTGCGATTTCGGCTTCCGCCAGATCCATTTCGAATTCACCGGCAACGCTCTCGCCATCAAATACAGCGATGGCGGCGCGGCCGATCCTCTTGTCGAGTTGTATGACATCAAGCCCGGCGAAACCGCCGAGGCCGCATTGCAGCGCCTGTTTCTGGAAAAGACCGACAAGGCCGTCAGCGCCCGCTGCGTGCTGGCGCCTTACACGGAGGGCACCGTCCCCGCCGGCATCAAACGCTACACCTTCAGCCCCGACGCTGCTTACGCGAAAGAGCTGAAAGCGCTTGCCGACCCCAATGAGATTCCCGAACCGCCTTGCGGCGACTGGGGCGAAATGCCTGACGGTATCCAGTATTTCGAGGTGCCGGCGGCGCGCAAGCTGCTGTTCGTCCGCATCGGCCAGGATGAGCCGCTGTTTGATGAGCAGACGCTGCGGGTGTTGCCGCCGGGGTAGGTACCGACGGAGGCCCGAGCGCAGAACAGTGCCACATCTGGATGCCATTGATCGGCGTTGGCGACGGCATTTCGTCGGCTTGCTCGCCGACAAGACTGAGGCGGAGCGTGAGACCGAGCCGTGCCGTGTCAGCAAGGGGCGGCATTGTACTGCGCTCGGTGTTGACGGGATCTCGTCCGCATCATTGGCGGCAATGTATTCCACAGCGATGAAAGGGTCGAGCGCAACCGCCACCTATAGATGGTGGCTGAGGCGGAATGAGGGAAGCAATGGAGCGTTGTGTTCTAAACTCGGCCTGATTTTGCTAGCACATCCAACGATTTCGCTATTTTTTCGAGTTGCTCGGGTAATCTCTTTGCGCCGGAGGTATAAAAATAAGCTCTAAGATCTATGCTGAAGTTTTCAATATATTCACGTGATCCATATTTGTACAATGCTTGAATTGTGAATTTGTCGGGTGTTACTATTTTGCCGTCCACTTCCTTGCCTACTTCGGGACCGGTGCATAGATCGATCCAAAACCCATCTCCTGGGGCAAGAGTCGATAGCGTATTTTTAAAAATATACATATCAGCGATATTTCTCGAATCCCCCTTGGTTTCGCCGAATCGATAAAAGTCCTTATCAATCGTAAGTTTGAGATTCTCTGCCGGGGACGCACCTCGATTCCAAATGCGGGCGACAAAAATGGCACTATGTTGAATTTCGATATTTATTGAAATAACCGGTCGCGTTTGAACTTCAATCTGTCTTTGCACCTCGGCAACCATCATTTTGTTCGAATAAGCTATTCGATGTGTCAACCAAGCATATACGCCCGTAATAAATACTAAAATTGCGGCGAGAACGTCTATCGCTGTTAAATTGAAGAAATTCATGGTTTCTTCCAAAAAAAAGCCCGCGCCTGATGGCGCGGGCAATGAAATAAATTCATTTCTGGTCGGACACCCAAAGTTGTATCCTGACCCCTCTGGAACCTATTGAAATCATTGGCGGATTTTTTAGGAAGATATTCCACACCCAAAGTTGTGTACCTGCCAGACCCAAAGTTGTATACTTGAGTAAGGTTGCAGGTTTTCGGGGGGGCGTTTCCGCCTCGAAGATCAGCATTAGCTGCGTTTCGGCCTAGGAAGCCCGTTCAGTGGACATGGCTCAGCGACCCCGGCCGCAAAAGCCTCACTAAGAATCGCGGTAGCGTGCAGGTTTTGAAGGGCGGCTGACTGTTCTGATGATCTAAAAAAGCGCTTGAAAAATGGGAAGCAACGCTCTATACACGGTACATGGCTTTGCCACGGGGTCTGGCTTTACGCCGACCGCCTTAAGGGACCTTCGGGTCCCTTATGTGTTTCTAGGGTTCACCCATTCCTTGTATGGATTATCGTAGCAGGAGTACTTAACCGCGATCGTCTCGTCACCGTTGCTCCTCAAATCGATAATTTGTCCTGCTTCTGACAATCGGTCATGCGCTCGGTTTTTCAAGCCAGTTGGACGGTGCCCGAGGGGGTGTAGCACAAGATCGGCCAATTGCAGCATGGGATTGCTTTTCCCGTCCGGCCAGATGGTGAGAAGCGTCTCTGACAGATCATCTTTCGTGAGCGGCGTATGCTTCGATGAGTTTGTCGCATCAAAGCCAGTTCCATTTTTGAGAAGTCTCTCGAAATAATTTTCGATGAGGCGGTCCTCGGTCGCTCCTGATCGCTCATAGGCGATAGAGAGTTTCCGGCCAACAAGCCTAGCGTACTTGGCCGCACGCTCAACGGAGATGTCGAAGGCCGTCCGGCTCATCTGCCATCGTGAGCCTTCAGCGTGCTTCTCATAGTATCTGTCTCGATAGCCCGGGCGGCAGATCACGCATGCATGGGCTGTAATACGCTCATCGATGATCAGAGCCTCCAACTCTTCGAAGAAGAGGTTCTTCCGTTCCTCGTCCTGTTTCAGGAAACCGAACTTGCCTTTTCCTGAACGAATCTTATTTCCGTGTAGCTCCGGTACACCCCAGCGCTTGCAGAACCGAATTGTAGCATCCGACAGCGCCTGGACCGCCTCCGAGGGAACGATTATCCCGCCGAGGCCAAAGCTGAAGATATGAGACTCCATAGGCAGGGCGTCACCTGGCTTGCACATGGTGCGAGTTCCAAAATCGTCCATGAAAAAGGTCAGGTGATGCTGTTCATCGTTCACAGTATTTCTTTCCATCAAAGTTGCCCTCAACACTGAGATTTTGTGACAACTACATCCATTCGGGTTTACAGATTGTATTACGTATCGCTCTTCGGGTTTTGGAGGCGGGCACATATCATAGTAGCAATGCCCGGGGTGTCGCCCTTACAGTCTCACGGTGTTGACTACGCTGCCCGGGCTCGTTTGGAGCAGAAGCCAGAGACCCCGAAACTTATTGCGCTTCGCTATGCCGACTATCGAACGGTCGCCTGAGGTTGCCGGATCGAGAACGGGCGAGTGGAACTGCCGGAGCGTTAACTACGGGCGCCACGTTTGCCCGGTTCGCGCGGATCAGGACTGCGCGTAGCACATGGCGACCGATCGGCAACTGCCTATGCAGGGGTCCAACGGTCTTGCGGGTCAGAGTTCGGCATGGCATCTCCGACATGAGGAGGTCTGCCCGCATGACCACGAATTCCATCTGGAGCCAGGTGCAGATCGAGGCCGGGCTACAGCCGTTCATCCGCCTGTCGCCGGGGGAAGTTCATGAGCTGACACTAAAGATCAAGTGGGCACGTGATCCCGCGGCGAAGCTGTCTCAGATCTTCAACGAGCGTGGCCGCGCCAAACGCGACGACCATAGAAAGCGTATCGTGGATGACGCCAGAAAAATCGGCAATCCAGACAGCTGGGGATGTTCGGATCTCGTCCTTATCACCCAGCCTTGGGTGACGGAGCTGAACGGCGAGTCGCAGGTTGCCCATATTTTCGCAGACGCGCCTCTCACAGTCAGAGCCAAATCGAACGACGAGCCTGACACAACCTTCGCCAGCGTCGAAGAGCTGCTGCAAATCTGGTGTTTGGACTAAGGCGGATCGCGTGCGTTACCGAAAGGAACATCCCAAATTAATTGCCATCGCCGCCAGCCCCGCGTAGGGCAACAATGCCGTGGGCGGTTGAAGCGTCAGGGGATCGTCGCCGGCGCAACTCTGCTTCACAGGAGCGCTTGGGTTGTTGATATGCGGTCTTGTCCGAGACCGGAGCGATCAGGCCCTCGGTATAAAAGGGTTGGTCCGGATAGCCGGGTCAGAATCCGGGGGAGGGCATGTAGCTTTCCTCTGTCTCCTCGGCAAGCCTGTTCAGGAGAGCCTGCTTCCGCCTCTCGTTCGCAGCCTTGTCTGCTTCGGTTGCCGTGATCGGACGTGTCAGATCGGCATCATTGTACCGCTGGCCCTTCTTGAACGGCGACCCCGGCGGGGAGGCCACGACCTTGTAGATTAGGAATGCGAGAACTGTTTCGCCGCAAAGCCGCCTGATGTCCTCCGGAAGAATCACTTCGCCTACCGCCCGCACGAACACGACTCCTTCTCTCTCCGGAGAGGGCTCGGGCAAACGCTGGATAACGAAGTCCAGTTCGTCGGCCGGAATGCCAACGTTGACCCCATAGGAGTTCCGGGAGTTCTGGACGTGCATCTCCCAGAAGGGTGGAATGCCCACTTCGTCATGCGGCAAACGTCGGAAGTGGACAACATAGTTCGGGCAGCGCCGGAACGCCTCGTCGCCGAGTACCTCCGCAGCGAAGTCTCGACCGTCAAGGAAGTCCGCGTTCTTTCTGTGCCTCATGTTCTGCCTCCGATCTGCCTGGGGCAGGATCAGGGCAGATTCAGCAAGGATCAAGCACTCGAATTGCGCAGCAACGCGCACAAGTTGTTCGTTACCAGACAACTCTCTGACTTTTCCACTTCCGCAGATCGTCTAACTTCGGTCAATTGCAAAGACGAGCATTCTGCTCCTGGAGAAGCTGCAATTACGCGCTTAACGTCGTCCGCGAAGAAGGAGCGGCTCGCCGCGCTTCCGCTTTCTGCTCCCTGATCATTTTCTGAACTGATGCCTTGTCGTAGACCCAAGCGTCCGCGCTTTGGGCCTCGAAATGCTCGACGGATTGCCTGTCGAAGAAGAACGCGCCGACCGTTTCCGGGAGCAGTGTAGGAACGATTCTGGCAAGCCTGAGAAGGGCGCGGACTTGCTTGTGATGCATCAAAGTCTTTTGGCAGAGCTCGCCAAGCGAAACGAAGCGCGTCCTGAACGCCTCCGCGCTCTCTAGTGAAACGACCGGGATCATCCGCCTTGCGTCAGGGCTGAATTCCTCAACCAGCGTCAGGTAGCCCGACGCGATCAACGCGTTCACGACGGTATCATGCGTCCCTGGAAGGAAAGCTTCTGTCTTCTCCTTGGTGAGGTTGGTGCGCGTTTCGCGCGAGCGCACGATGCGCGTCACCTCGTCGGCGTCCAGCAGCAGAGCCATGTAGTCCATCCTGCCAGCAAGCCTGCCTTGCCAACTCAGCTTCCCCGTGAAGACCATGTCGAGAAGGTCTGGAATGGTGCATGTGGACGCGCGCCGAGCGCCGATAACATCGACCTGGCGCTCGGCTGGTTCTGAAATCTCGCAGGCGCCGTCGAAAAGGCGGGTCCGAAGCTTTTCGACTGCTTCTGTTGAAAAACGTCGCTTCGCATTCCTTCGAGAGCCTGTATCTGCCAATGCGGAAAGGTGCCCGCCGGCGACCAACGCCTTCAGGTGGAGGCGGGGAACGCCGAGAAGCTTCTCGACCTCCGGCGCTGTGATCGCATCCTTGAGCTCCGATACAACACGGTGGAGCTCGTCGGCCTTCACCAGAATGCGATGATCCATGATGCCGGACTGCTCTCCCGCTTCATCAACGCCCATCCGTTTGAAGAGGCGACGGATGGTGAGCGCATGGACGCCCGAGTCGCGGGCTGCGGTGCGTACGGTATGAATCTTCCGCATGCCCGCGATCTCGCCGAGAACTTCAGTGCCAGGTTCGATCGGCATGGTCTCAAGCGCGAACCTACGGACGGCGTCACGCAGCTTGCCATAGGCCGGGTCATGGACGGTCTTCTGAAGCAAGCCATACGCGTAACCATACGTGTCGCGAGGCCCCCAGAAGCCCCGTGTCGAAGACTGCGCCTGGTTGAGCCGTCCGAGAAGCGCCCGCAGTGAGTCCTCCCCGGAGCTGGCGATACGGAATCCTTCGTCGGCGGCCGCGGCCCAGTCGGCGGCGACGAATTGTGCGACCTTGACCTTCGGCTCGTGCAGTGCGGAAACGCCAAGGGCCTCGCAGAATGGCCCCGCCACGGATAGCGGGAGGTCGTCCAGCCAGTTCTCCTGCGACCGCATTCCGCGGAGCCGACCCTGAAGCCAAGCTTGGAAAGGGGACACACTCGCAGAGGCGGCCGCGTCCGCCATCTGGGGAAGGCTTGGCATCAACGTGCGCATTGTGCCGCTGAAATCGAATGGAGCGAAGGGCGTCCTGATCGGCTTCGTCGCGGACAGAAAGACCTTATGCCGACCACAGGAACGAAAATGCGACAGGGTCCATTCAAGCCGGAGCCAAGGCCTGCTGGACGACGGACCATCATAGCGGTCCATATCCTCCCTCGAGCAGCGGGCGCAGAACCGGAAATACGTCCGGTTGACGGCTAGCCGGACGAATGTCTCGTCGGCTACATCATAGAATCTGCCGCCCCTGGGAATAGGCGTAAACCTCAACAGGTTTTCAGGATCTGCCCGCCCAAGGGTGGCAATGTCACGCACGACCGAGGCAATGCCTTTGTCGAGGCTCCGCTGTTGGATGCACATGTCCCGCAGGAGATCCCTGAGCGAACGGCCGTTCAAAGCGGCGAGGCGGGACGCGAAACCCGCTGCCGGCTCCTGCTCCTCGAGCTGATAGGCAAACGCAAGCGGTTCAAGGGCCCGCCCATTGGTCCTCATGATCAGTACTCCTCGATCATGAATAGGCCGGGCTCCAAGCGCATCCAGTCATCAACGAGGAAGGGGTTCATTTCGTCATGCCCTCGGGCCTGCGAATGTTCGATATAGGCGAGGGCGAAATGGGCGCGCGTCAGAGCTGCAGCATTTTTCGAGGCCGCCTGCTCGATCGCGGCGAGGATCACCTGAGCGATACGCCCGTACCGATACCTAGCGGCATGCGCGATACGGTCCGGGAGGTCGCTTTCCAGGGTTCTGCTGGAGTCCAGCCCGGCCGCTTCGCACATGGCGGTCACGACATTCAGGATGAGGATGCGCTCCTCCGGAAGAACGACATCCGGAAGGTGAAGGTGCCGTGCGCGCCGCTCGATCTGCTCGTCAAGCTTGGCGAGGGAGGTGATGCTCGGCATTCCTGACATGACGAAGCTGACAGGCCAGGGCTTGTAGTTCATGACACCCTTGAGTGCCTTTCTGACAGAGTCCCGCTCCCTGTCGGATTCGGTGAGTTTCAGCAGGTGCTGGGTCTCGTCGATGTGAATGAGGAGAACCTTTCGCAGGTGCAACTGCTCGGGAAGGATGTCCCACACTTCGCCCTGTTCGTACTTGCGGGTGATCTTGTACCCAGCCTTTTGCAGGATATTCAGACCCAGGAACTTAAGGGTCGAAGGCCCCATCAGCGTGAGCGAGATCACGGGCTCGATGATGCCATAAGACTTCTGGATCGGAGCTAGCGTGGGGTTTTCCTCAAGCATCCGATCAACCAAAGTGGTCTTTCCCGCCCCGCTTTCGCCGGTTACGAACAAGATGCGGCCGTCATCACGCCGAAGGTTTTTCTTCGCCAGCATCATCGTCACAAAGCGGGATAGGACGCCTTTGGCGACGTCGTCCCGGCCGCAGCGCACATACACACTTTTCGCGAGTTCCAGCACTTCCTTGACGCGCTTCTCCTTCTCGCTGAGGCGGTCTGAAATCGTGTCGAGGAAGTCGTCGTCGGACATGGCATCGTTCCAGTCCGTCGGGAGCGTATCGTCGGCACGCTCGTGATCTGCGCGGAGTCCCTGATTGGCAAGTTGATGCGTCATTCGTCTTCTCCGTCGAAGAGATTCATGCTTCCGCCAAATGGCTTCGGCTTCGGAGCGGACTCCTCTTCTTGTGGGACGGGAGAGACGTGAGGCTTCTGGTTTGTGTCGACACGGCGTCGCGTCGAGAGCGCGACAACTTTGCCAAGGCCGTCGCCATCAGATTCCTCGGCCGCATGTTCAACAGACCCAAGTCCTGCCCTGCCGGAGAACGCCATCCGAGCCTCGATCAGATCCAGCGTCTTTTCCGTAATTTCGTGGGTCGCAATGGCGGCCCTCTTGCGGACGTTCTCGGCCAGATCAAGGAAGTGCCGATGGGCATCGATGCGGATCGTTCGCCCTGCTGCCTGCTCGGCTTTAACGAACTCGCGCACCGCCTGCTTCGCCAGGAGCGTTTCGGCGAGCGACTTCCCTTTGCCTGTGCCGTCCACGCTGGAAACCGTGAGGAAGTGCTGGTCTTCGGGGACTCCTTTGATCCGACCCCTGAACTGCTTGGGAATCCGGACGAATACGCCGCCCAGGTCCTCAGGTTCGATGATGACGTCGACCTTCTTCTGGCCCAAGAGAGCATAGAGACGAGCGAGTTCCAGCGAGTTGTATGAAATCCCCAGAAACTCGACGCCGTGCTTGCTGATGCTGCGGTCCTTGCGCCGCAGCCCGAAGGCAACGGCCAGCTGTTGCGCAGCCGGGGCAGGTGGCAGGCCAGCTTTTTCAAGCTCCATCCATTTGCCATACGGCGTCCGGCCCTCAAGGCCACGGTGGGGGCGGAGATGGTAATAGTCGACGATGAACACGATCAGGGTCTTGTAGAATTCTCCGACCGTCAGCGCCGCGAGCTGTTCTGCCGGATAGTCTCCCCGTTCGACAACGTTCGCGAACGCTCGTCCGGCGAAGTAGCGGCAAAGGCGCTTCATGTAGCGGAAAAAGGCTTCGACCGTGCCGCGCATGCGGGGGTCTTGCTCCGGGATCACACGACTGACGTTAGCGCGCATCGCTGCGTCATCGAATTCGCTGCCGTACGCCGGTCCTCCGTCAGTCGCCACATAGGTGGGGCGGCCATGCATATGCCAAGAGGCCTTTGCTCCCGCCGCAGCCGCTAATTCGGTCTTGTCGACCATTACCGACCTGAGCGCGGGTTTCGTCGTGGCAGTCGAGGGACTGTTGATGGAGAGGTTGAACCCGACGATACAGCGGGACGCGCAGCAGATGCCCGCCGTAAATGCCATCCGGATGCGGGGCACAAGCTTTCGTTGGGCGGGCGTCAAGGCCTTCCAGATCGCGGAGCGCTCGATGAGAGTGTGGAGGTCAACTTCCCAGTCGTCCATCTCGACCCGGCCCAACGCCGTGGTGACCGAAAGCCCCCTACCGACCGGAGTGTATTTCCGAAGAGCGTAGTCGCTGTCCTCGCGGCCGGCGTCGACCATGAAAGGGTCGAGTGCATGAATCTTGCGGCGAATGGCATTGTCGCTGGCGTAGACATGTTGGTGCTGCGGCAGCCTTTTGTTGATTTCGTAGAGGGCCAGCTCAACGTTCTCGCAGATGTCCGTCATCTTGGGCTTCAGGATGCTGGCGAACTTTTGAACTTCGACAGCGATCACTGCGGCAGCGCGCTGATCGAGCTGGTTGCGGTTTCCGCAGTTCGAATAGCGCGGACGGAAGCTGTCCATGCGGCAGCGCCCTGCGATGAACTTTGCAAGCCATTTCTTTAATGCGGGAGAACTTGGGTAGTCGAATGCCTTCCGCACCTCACCAGGGAGCCTTCTCCCGGGCCGCCTCCGCTCTCCGAACGTGTCGAGGTACCAGCGATCCATGCGGTCCGCGTTCTCCTCAATGAAACGGGCACAGTCATCAAGCGTGCGGCGAGGGCGCCAACGCCCTTCGGCGTTCGCCGCGGCGTCCAAGAAACGAACGCACCACTCCTTCTTCCAGGCGACGGTCCTTAGATCCTCTTCCGAAAGGTCGGTGAGGTCCGAGTCGTCGAACCGCGCCCGCAGGATTCCGAGGGCTTTCGAATAGTAGCCTTCGTCGATGCGCATGCGCTTCGAGCGGATCAGGCCGTTGATCTCCTTGTCCGTCTTCACGACGAAGAAGTCCTCGGCGATCAGGTCGCCGGTCACAGGCTGCAGCACGTGCGAGTCCTTGACTTTGCGTTCGACCCTAAAGGACTGACCGTCGATGACGAGCCTGTCGTGGCGGCCAAATAGGTGACATCTCTCGTGACTTCTCGCCAAAGCCGGATTCATCAGTTTCACGCCCCCCTCCATTTCCTTGTTTTCCTTTGCCTTTATAGGCTTGCCGTGAGGATTGGATTAACGACGGCCTTCGCGTGCGGCGCGGTTGACGAGGAGCGCGTTGTCGGCCAGCCGGACGTTCGCCGGAACCTTCAGGAGTCCTTTCTGGACCAAGGCCACGGCGGCGCGTCGCCCGCGTTCACCCAAGCCTGTTTCGCGGACGACGTCGGCGAGCAGGACCCGCGCGGGAAGCCCTTGCAGCGCGGCGGTCACGAGCGCCTGGCCTTCGAAGTCGAAGTCGGACGCATACGCCAGGATTTCCCTGGCGTTCTCGATCTGCGTCAGCGTCAGGTCTTTCTCGGTCAGGATCCGGAACTCGTCGGCGAACCGATCGCCCTGTTGTTCAGAGATAAGCCTGAGCGTTTCTCGGAGGTCGTCATCCACGTCCTGCTCGTACTTGACGGCGTAGGCGATCCTGCCGGATGCCTGTCGCTGGACGAAGTCGAAATAATGTTTTCGCTTCTTGCCATGTTGGATGTACTCCGCTTTCTGCTGTTCGCGGATCTCCAGAGTTTCGGCGAGGGTGAGGAGGACTACAAGGGCGGACTCTTCTAGATCGCTTTCGAACCAAATGCTCCTGCGACGGAACGGATCGACCACGGCGCCTACCTTGGAGCCGCGCTTCCTTGGTCGCGGCACCCGGTTGGCTACGCTATCCTCGACGTCCACCGCAGGGGCGTCCCGGCCCCAGTCACGTGGAGCGGCATCGGTATAGACCAGCCCCCGGACGAGCCGCGGATCTCGGCCACCTGATGGTTGGCGAGCGCGTCAGAACGGAAGCTGAACCCGTGGACGGACGTCGTCAAGGCTTCGGCGAGCAGGAGGTTATGGCAACGCATGTTCATTATCCCTGGATGGCGACGACGGGACGTCCCGCCAGGATTGGCGGAACGCATCGACAGCGAACCGAGAAGGCGTGACGGTTTCGCACGCCGGAAGAAGACGCGAGCGGCGCGAGCCCCACGCGGGTTCAGTCCGGCGAGACAATGGCTCGCCACGTCTTTCATCGATCAGGGGAGGGCCGAAAAGCCGGGACGAAAACCCGGCGGAACATACCGGGGCTTCAGCCCTGAGCTTCGCGGACTTCCCGCACTGCTATCGATATGCACTTCGTGAACATCAGTCTGTCCTCACATGCGGCTGCCATTTGACCTTGGTGCCGGGATCGGCGTTTTGACGTCGAAGGATTGAGATCTGGTTAGGAAAATCCTTCAGATTTGATAGGATCCGAACTTCTTCGATCGCGACATCGAAATCTTTCGGCTAAAGGCGCTAGGGGCGACTCTAAGGGCGGTGATGCTCGAGGTTGACTACGGTAACCGGACGACCCGGCTGCCGACTTTCCTATCCATTGAAATCAGGCTTGAACACGACCCCTTTTAGCGCTCCGTCTGATGTGCCGTCGGAGGTAAGGAGGATAGCAGTCGGCTTGGCATGTTTCGGCTTATCACGCGGCGAAAAAAGGGCGCGGGCATCACCTGTTGTAGCCCTCTCTCGCATCAATACAACGCGGCTGGCGAGATCGATCTGACCGAGAAATTCAGCGATCGTGATAGAGAGGTCTGCAAGACCCACCTCCGAACAGCTGTCAACCCACCTGGCGATGTCGTCCGCGATAACCAGCCGGAGTCCATCGGCATCTTTCAAAACAACGGAATCCCGCTTTTTTCCTTTCATCTCACGGACCAGATCGGCGACCGGCCGCGCAAGGTCATCGATCACCTGTACAGAGTGGGCGACGCTGAGTAGCGGTTTGCCTGCTGCAGTTCGCCCCTTTTTCGGTTCAGCATGCCAGACGGCCATAAAGGTCGAATGGTACCTGACCCAGTCTCCGGTCGCATTGCACCGTCGATCGATGAGAGCCAGCATTTCCCGATAGGCATCGACGAGGCCAGTCCGATGAAATATCGGTTCGTGGTGAGAAATGCGGTTCCTGAGGCTCTTGATCTCCAGGGCGAAGCGCCAGATATTTTGGCGGAAAATCCCCTTTTCCACGTTAGGAAACACCTTTCGCAGTGTCATCTGCCAGCTGTTTTCATGCTCTGACCCAAGCATGGATATCCAGAATTCGAACGGCAACTTGGCGATGACATCATCGGTCGTGATCAAGCCAAAGCTCGGGACGTATACGTGCGGAGGGGTCTTCACTCGCACATGGAAATCGGGTTTGGACATCTTGTCCTGGAGGAGGCGTTCTTTGGCCCTGTTAAGAGATTGGATATATTCCCCGTTGATTGCAGCCAGACTTGCCAGGAACGGTGAATCGAAAGCCCATTCGACTGGAACTCCTTGCAGTTTTATATGGTTATCGACTGCATTTCTCAGAGTGACCTCGACGACGTGAACGGGAAACTGCAGCGCCTTGGCAAGCCTCGCATTCCAAAGATAGGTATCCATCGCGAGAGGGAAGTCGAAATTGGAATGCTTAAGGTATTTGCCAAGCCGTTGCTCTGTCAGCGAGCTCTTGATTTGATCGGTCACCTCGGCCGAGTAGGGATATGGGACTTGACTCTCGGCCATAAAGGCTCCATTTTGCTGCTACTAGCAGGCCCCTGTCGCCCATGTCCGTCTACAGACGGTTACGCGCTTGTGGTGAGCATCAGAGCCCCAGGCCAGGCAGTTTCGCCCGCCTGGGGTTTCGCTTTTTATGCCTATAGCAGTCGAAATACTCCGACTAGGGGATCAAGCAAGAATTGCTTGACCCCCCTCAGGCGAGACGAGCTATTTGGCAATCAAATGATCGTTTCAGCGCAAGGACTACGGCGGTTCGGTGCCATGCTATTCGCCCAGCTTAAGCAGCGAACATCATTTCCGGCACCTTCGATCCGAACTCCACGCTCGAGCAAGCTGAGAGCCGACAGCGCCCGACTCAACTTATGGGTCCACAGCACGACTTATGGGTCAAATCACACAAAGACCACCAGGTCTTAAACCATTCCTGACCCACTCTGGACCCGATGAATTTCAGGGGCGATGTGAATGTCTGGCCACCGCGGCCGAGGACGCGCGCTCTGATCGCCATGAGGGCGCACGCCCGCTTCACGTTCTGGCACTCCTTAAGGGGCGGCGGTCGGACTAGGCGTCCGTCACAACCGTCGAAGACGCTGGTGCGCGCCGATCGGCTGCATCACCTTCCGGAGCGGGCTGGCTCACGGCAAGCACCGACAGTTCGTGCCGGCGCCCATCGCGTGCGGCCCACGTGATCGACTGTTCTGCCGAGAGGCCGATCAGAGCGGTGCCGATCGGCGTGAGGATCGAAACCTTGCCCTCGGAGATGTCCGCATCGCCTGGGAAAACCAGCGTGACAGTTTTCGCATCGCCGGTGTCGGGCTTGAACGTCACCGTAGAGCCCATCTGGACGACGCCGGCGGAGACCGAACCATCGGCAACGATGCGTGCCCGCTCGAGCTCGGCCAACAGTTCATCGGAAGCCTCCGGATTCCTTGCCGCCACGGTGCTTGCGAGCGCCGATAGACGTGCATGGTCCGACTGCGAGATTCGGATGTTCGGCTTACGCCGGGTTTTCGTGTTGTCCTGCATTTGACTCTCGTGTTTCTAGTTGGGCAAGCCGACATCAAGAGGACGGGAACCGCCAATTCGGGAAAAATGCTGCTAAAACACAGCTGGCCCAGATACCGTGCAGCGTGCGGGTCATTCCATGTCGATCTTATGTGTTGCCCTCGGCAGGGGCACGTGGCAGCCGCGCTGCGGGTTACGATCCCGCGATGGGGCAAACCCGGAAAAGAAAATCGCGCCGGATTTTGAAAGTAGCGTTCATACGACCATAGTTGGTGAAGCAATCCGGGAAGTCAAGACAACGGTCTCTTAGACGTGCGTCATACTGCCGATCTCCTCCTTGCCGTTTCAGAGTTTTTGCCCCGCATTGTCTGATGTGTCCTCCAGCCTGCCAGATCTATGGTGACGATGTCGTCGGCGGAGAATGTGTCGTTGCCGAGAGCAACCCTCTCCACAACCTTTCCATGGTCGAGTTTCTGCCAGTAACCGGCGCGCGGTCTCGCAATGTCGTGATGGTCGCAAGCCCGCGCGATATGCTGGTCGCGGACGCCATGATCCCTGGCGATCTCCGTCATCGGCTTGGACCAAACCAATTCATAGAGCTCGGCGCGGCTCAATTTCAGCATTCGATCGCTCCGGTAGTCTACAACCAGCCGGACGACGCCATCATGTCGGCCGGCCCGGGTTTCTCAGCTTCTCTGGTGTTCAAATGCCCTTCAGCAAATTGCCCTCAGCCCGCACGATGAAGGCGACCAGCAGCAACCAGTAGCCATAAGCACCGAAAGCGCCAAGCTGGATACCGATTACCGGCAGCAGCGACATGACCGCCAGAACGATGGCGACGATTACACGATCTTGTGGGTGCGCTCAATTGCATGAGGTCTCTCTCCGTTTCCCGCCCGAAGAGCAACATCCCACCATAGTCGACTAAGCTATTCGAGGAATCAGAACGCTGGATCAAACTGCTCAAAATTATTTCGGGATAATTTCTGCCCTGTTAAGGGACCGTCTGCATCGAGAGGGCGACAGCCACGTTCTGGATTTTCCTGGTAGTCCGAGAGGAGGGACCTCGCCGGGTGGATTCGGCCGCAACGGAAAGCAATCATCTAGAATACTGAATCGAGCACGCCGCATGGAGGGCTTCTCCTAGCTGATGTCTGCAAGCGGCCTGCTGCGTGGGCTGAGCAAAGCCGCACTCGCGGTTCATCCGGGAACGATCGCGTTCCAGGCGACAATGACCAGGACAAGTCCGGCCAGAATTTGAATCGCCCTTGTGATCGCATCCACGAGGCCTGGCCGCGTTTCCAGAAGCCTGACAAGCTGCTGGCGGAAGAACACGGCCGCTAGCGCCACGACGGACAGCGTGAAGGCTACCCCAAGCATCATCGTCACCGCGAAGGCAACGCCTGCCTGCGGGACGCCGCGCGTGATCGCGAACGTCATGACGAACAGCGTCAGCGGGCATGGGATCAGGCCCGCCATAACACCGACCATCGAGCCTTCGCGGTTGCCGTGGTGTTGATGGTGCTCCCCTCGAAAGGCCTGCCACAGCATCCCGAGGCCGATCACGCCGAGCAGGCCCCGGCCGATGTCGCCTGCATCGGCAACGAGGTTGCTATTGCGGGCGGCTTTCAGAAATCCTCGGGCAATCAGAACCCTTCCTGAAACGAAAGCGGCGTCTTTTTTCTTTGTTGACCCGATCCTAACCATGCACAGCCCCTTGAAGCGTAGCCATGGGAATGGACGCTCTATTTCAAGGCAACCGAACTGACCCTGCATGACACGTTGACCGTCGGGTCCGATCTCCCGAATGCGTCCCAAGACGATAGAAACAATGTGACAGTGAAGCGGGGCATATCCGCGAAACTACACCCTTTCGGCGCGACGTGGCCTCCCTCTTACTCTATGTTCGGAACAGACCGGACAATTAATGAGATAAGTCTTTCGATAATGCCATCCGTGGTTGACGGCGAGCAGGAGCAATGCTTGGCTTGGGGCCTCGTAAGCTACACGGCTGAGATTGATTTCCGCAGCGAAACCACTCCCGACTGTCTTGGCTTCTACCTGATCGTGAGCCCTGACAGGTTTGCTCGGTTTGTGGAGATGGTCGCCACCTCTGCCGTGGAGGAAGTGTTACTCTTTGTGGGCCGGGTGCCCGGCTTCTATTCCGATTGGTCGCCATCGACCTCAACAAATCGGATTAAGATACTGGCCGACAAAAGCGCCCAGAAGATCGAGATTCCAGCCGATTGCGAGATCGATCCTCCGCGACTCGGCCGGGCGCAATACGCGCAGCTCCACATTCGCTGTGCGGCCGAACTTTCGAAGGCTGCACCGAAAGCACCGGAGGGGGCGGCGGACGAAATACACGACAAGGAGAGCGCTGAGGAGCAGGCCAACCGTGGCCACGCCGCGGCTGCGGAAGACACGGAGGAGGGGAGTGATAGCGATGCAAGTACGGAAGACTTGGCTGACCCGATTGTTCAGGCTCAACCCGACCACCGACCACCGGCCGCCGGCCGCCGACCCTCAAACGGTCGGCCTCCTGTCCTCCATACGGATTGCAGTGTGGGTCATTGCCGGCCTCTTGCTGTTGATACTGATCAACTTGCGGCTATAGCTCTTAGGGAAATGGCACCGCTAGATGACGACCGAAGAACGCAAATATCCCGGTGATCTGGCATCCGCGCAGCAGGTCCATGAGCTGGCGGAAGAATACCGCAAGGCGGCAAACCACCTCCTTCAGCTCGGCCGACCCGGCAAGCCGCTTAGCCGGGCGCCGTTCAGATTGGCGGCGATCCATGCGATCGAACTCTATTTGACCGCGCTCTTGCTCCACCGTGGGCATAACCCCAATCAGATCCGCAAGATGCAGCATGACCTGTCGGAGCGCACGGATCGCGCCATCGAGGCAGGCCTGCGCCTTCGCGCGAAAACAGCCAGGCGTCTCCAGTCCCTCAGCCAGAACCGGGAATATCTCGTCACCCGCTACGGCCCCGAACTTGCCGCGACCGCCTCGCAGATAAACCGCCTCACCGCCACCCTTGAACAGGTGGCGGCAAGGGTCACTGTGTTGATGGCGCTGCCGTCAGGATCGCAGCAGGCAGGCCTACCTGCCGCCGGCGAGGTTCAAGGCCGGGATTCGGCGCCCTCCTTGTCCGCGGCGACTGCCAACCCGATGACATGATGCACCAGGAACACGTCGATGTAATACGCGGCCTCGTCCCGTGACATCGGCAGCATGTCTGCAGTGATTTCATTGTCGATATAACCCTCGGCATTCCAAAGGGTGCGAGTTAGCTCTTCGTTGGCCGGTTCAATCCGCTCGATGACCCTTTCGAACGCGGCGTTGGCGGTTTCAATAAGGACAGTACGGTCGGCCCCTGCGACTGGCAGGGACGCAATTACGGCATGGGAATCCATGACGAACGTTTCCTTTTGGAATGGCGATCTCTTGCCTCAGCGTTTTCGGTCGCCATGCCGACGCTGGTTCTTGTAGGGGTGGCTCGTCGAAGCGCCAAGCGCCACCTTGTGCTCACATGCGCAGCGGCAGGATACGCGGGAATTCGACAGATGCAACCGAGGTTTTTGGCGAGAATACTGCTGCTGGATGCAGCTCACAACCTGTGCAATCACGCAGGTTGTTAGTGCGCGCAGCGATTGCATGGTACAGCGAAGGCGCGTGACGTGAGATTCTTAAGATGGCGGACAAGCGACTCATGAACGCAAGCGACATCCCTGCCTTCGTGGACAGAGTGATCAAGTCGGGCTGCGATATCTGTGCCATCGGCCATTTCAACTATTGCCTAGGCGACGTCGAGGAAATGGTGGCGGCGGCGGATGAACTCCAACGCATAGGCGAAGAATTTGGCGATCGCGATTTTCTGCTGACTGAGATCGTCGCCTACTTGCGAACCATTGGGCAGTACATTGACCCCGGCTCGTCCGCCTCGCATTGGTCGGAGAATGAAAAAGCTAAGTAGGCGGCGCCAGACTTGACATGCTCTGATCGGCCTCTCTCGCTGGCCGCGAGAATGCGGCGACTCCCGGCAGGGGATATCGATCAAGCTATTGTGGATTGCAGGAGAGTGGCCTCACTTCGAAGGCAGTCGCAAAGCAATAGGGATGCACTTATGGCCAACCTGCCTGGATATGATCCAGCAATCATTCTTAATCCGACGCTTGTTCGGGTTTGGTCTTCCTTCCCACGATGGTCCGCTCTCACGGTTTGGATGGGTAAGCCTTGATCTCCACGGACGGGTCGTTCAGGAAATCGTCCTGGGCAGTTGTTGTCTTGGCGACGCCCAACTGCGAATCCAGCAAAATCGGCGACTGGACCAAGCCTTCCGGGCTAATGCTGACATCGTACATCGCGACATGACCTGCCCACACGGTGTCTGTCCCGCTCGTAACATGGGTGAGGTGGATGTTCCCAAGAACATAGCCTTCGTCATCGCTGACCGTCAGCTCCGCAGTGTTTCCGTCAGACACCCCGCGCACTTGCCACCACTCAGCGGCCGGACTGCCTGAGGCGGCGGAGCTGGTGTCTTCGCGAAACCGACCGATAACGCCGCCCGAATGGCCGAGGCCCATCAGCTGGATTTCATAGAAGTAACGCTCCCGCTGCGGGAGCGCCCCGACCTTGGCGGTTACGGGTTCATTGGTGATGCCGAGATAATTGCCCTGCAGGTGTACTGCTGCGGCTGCTGAATTAACGATAGGCAAAGTCCAGGCCGGCACGAACGCTAGGCCGGCCGAAAACCCCGCGACTATCGCGCCGGCAGCGATGCCGATTCGTTTGGAATTATCGAACAGAAAACGCAGCCAGCCCACCGTTGAATGTTTTTCCGAATTGGGCTCTGGCAGATGGTCATCCGTGGCGGCAGGGCGTTGAAATGACCCCGAGGACCGCGCAAGACGGCGCCGCGCCGTCCGCGAGAGGCTCTGTGCGCCCTCACGGACGCGCATAATGATGCGATTGACCCACCGCGCTACGGGAGCATCCTCAAGACCAATTGCCATGGGGTGATGATGGTGGTGGTCGATTCTGGCGAGAGGTTTCACGGGGCGGGTGTACGCGTAGCGTTCAGCACCATATCGAGCATGGCAAATCCCCAGTTGAGAGAAAAATTCGCTCAGACGCACTGCTACAATTCCGAAGTTCACTCGACGAGGTAGGAATGGAATCGAGTCATTCCCAAGGCGGCCAAGATTAAATCTTGGTAATGCAGTGGGCGACTGCTGACAGCACGAGCTTCAATCATGAGTCGTGTTACTGTGGCGCGATAACCCGGCAGTGAATTACGGGCGACAGTACTGCATCGTAAGCGCGTAGGCATCCCCACGTAGCGTGCAGGCGGTTGATCGCTCATTTTCAGCATGAATCATGCG
>NZ_JBWKME010000077.1:0-8680 GCF_056431085.1 Mesorhizobium waitakense
AGCACCAAACGCTTGTCGTCGTTTAGACGCGCTTTTGAAAAGCCATCAACAGTTGACCGCGTTGCTGGCGCGTCGGCCTTTCAAGGTCGTCGCCGTCGCGCTCGCCAACAAGACCGCGAGGATCATCTGGGCCCTGCTGGTCAGGGGCGGGACCTATCGGAAGCCTGGCGCGATGGCGGCTGGTGCGGCAAACGTCTGAAGCCAGAGATCACTGACACGAGCTAACCGGAGAAGAACCGGGAAGAGGCGAGGTGCATGAGCAGACGATGATTCCACGGGACGAAATCCCGACGCGGGAGAGGCTTGCGCGACAATGTGCTTCGAGCACGTCAGATTGATCAGCCACTCGCTTCGCGGACTTCATCGAGGCCAGCGGCCATGCGCCGCGCTGAAAGGGCTACCGCATCGCGACGCAGCGTCTTTCGCACGACGACTTTTCCGTGGCAGTCGACCCCGTGAACCTGGAACACATATTTCGCAAGATCCAGACCTATTCGAACGACCTGCATGACATCCGCCTTTGTTGCAGTTGACGTTCGAGATTTCACCTCGCCTGGAGGGCGGGGTCCATACCATTGGCCCGCGTTGCAAGTGCTTTTCAGTCGATTTCATCACGCGGGAACGGTGCAGTCATATGTCCGGATGGTGAAACGGTCATTCCGTCGCTTCCCGAACCTGGTGTGTGGACCGGCTTGGCTTCGGCCAATGTCTAGGGGCCGATGAGGTGGAAGCGCGCGAAAATCCATCGGGGCTCGCGGCGAAGACGTTGTCCAGCCGCATGAGGAAGCCGGATATACGTCAGCAGTTGTGACCGACGATCTTGATCCAGCTGACCTGTTGCAATCGGGCGGGGTCCATATACGTTCCACATATGTCGCGCCATAATCTTGCCTCAAACGTGCTTGCGGCCTGGCGCGCTGCACCTGGCGCGGCCTTGATCACTTCAAGGCTTACGTCTGGTCCTCGGTCGTGGCCTTCAACCTCGTCCTCTTCATCCGCCTCAAGCCGACCTGAACCTGAGCCGGAGCCGCCATCGCGGTTGCGTCGCGCCGGCCATTGCCCTTCCGCAGTGGCGTGCGCCTGATCGTGCCGATGACACCATTCTGTCGACGGCCAACGCTCATGACACTATCCGTGCCCGCTAAGACGCCCAAGCAGGGAGCACGCGATTGTAAACCCTGCGAAATTTGCGCGTTTACGGACGGAAACTAGTCTAGCCGATGAGGATCTGCGCATGGCAATAAATTGATAGCGAACGAATGGATCACTCTGGCAAGCGGGCGCATATTGGCTGCGCGAATGTGGCTCCCGAGCCCCATCCGGCGCTGTCCGCTATTTTGGTATACTTGCCGCATCGCAAGCGCGACGGGAATTCAGCGCGCGAGGAGACAACGCATTCAGTTTATGCCGAAGCAGCCCACGCGGGCGTGCTCATAGATCTCGCCGGTACCGCTGACGGCGATGGCCTGTTCGATGACGAGCATTCAGAACAGGAGTTGAGCGATGACGAACCCTTTCTGGAGGGCAGCACAGGAGTAATGAGAGCATAAAGCAGCTGCTTGCCCAACAACGGGGCTGTCAGGGACTCCGTGTGTGGGCGGGCATAATAGGTAAAAGCGGACTCCCAGTATGTCCACGACGCAAAGAGCTTGCGATACCGAATGAGCTTCTCGACCAAATACTCGCGGGGCAACGCCGCACCGCGGCATTTAATCAGGGTGGCCCGCTCGATTCGCTGAAGAAGGCGCTGACCGAACGCGCCATGAAAGCAGAGATGGATCACCACCGCGCCGGCGTGGACGGCGCTGGCAACACCCGCAACGGCTATGGCGGAAGACCGTGTTGTCCGTAACACCGGCCGACGCCTACTTCGGCAGGGCGGCAGCCATCATTAAAGAGGGCCAAATGATCAAACGCCAGACCATCTATCGTCGAGGCTTCCAGCACCGTAAGATCGCCGCTTAACATCAACCTCAAGACGAGGCCGACACTCCTCTAACTTACGCCGCAGCTCGAGCCAAAAGTTCTGACGCCGGACAATACTCACGACGCCAAAGATAATGGCTTTGCATTGCTTCGATGTCCCAAGACCTCGACAGATCGCACCGCCCAAAGCCCGACTTCCGCCTCCCCCAACATTCCGATGATCTCCTCGGCAGTGTAGTTGTTCCGTGCCATTTCGTCCTCTTTTTCAAAGCTCAAAATAGCCGAAAATTAAACTCTCAAGATGGACCAACTCCAAGGGCAAGGCCACTACATCATATCACGCGGGATACGCTTTTCCCCATAATTACGCTCGATGATCTGCTTGTCGTCTTGGAAGGCAACAACCAAACCGCTAATAATCCAATCTTTCGCCGTGCATGCTATGCCCGCCTTGGTGACCGTTCGTAAGCTTAGCCGCCCGTGTTGCGTTTCGCAGGTGTAGGTTAAAGCACCAATCGATGATAAGGGATCGTTCAGCTGGACTGACCACAATTCTTCCCTCAAGTTACGTGTTGCTATACCGGTTTCCGGATTTTGAACTAGTCCACTATCTTCGACAATCCTGTATTCAGTTCGATTGGCTGTTAGATTATGAATTACCTCACGATCTGTACGGGCCGGTGACCGCGCTATGTATTTGGGCAATGGATCGGGGTTGTCGGGCTCGTTGACCTCGATAACTTCATGCTGGCCGAGTTTCGGCATGGCCAATCCCATCGACGCAACGTCGATAGTAATACCTGGATCCTGCGGACTGGGGAGGACCATCGGCCAATAGGAGGTTGACAATGACAGCCGGATACGATGCCCCTTGCGAAAGCGATAGCCACAAGCATCGAGAACAATGCGCGTCTCGACCTGCTCGCCCATCGGCAATGGCGTCGGGTTGGTGTTGCCTTCTCGATGCGTCAGATTGAGTACTCCAAAAGAGACGCGTGTCGCCGTCCCATCAGGATGGACGTCGACGATGCGGGCACACAAATTGGCGATGTCGGCGTCGCAAGAGATAGTGACCTTTAGCTCCGGTCGCCCAAGATAATCGTAGTTATCCGAAAGCGGAGCGCTATCGAAGGTCAGCGAGCCGGCGTCGTCCGGTCTCTGATCGAGCGCCATCTCCGCATCTGGTTTTGACGCAATGTACTCACCGCCCATAATTCCGGTATTTAGCGGTGAGCGAAGGTAAACCTCATGTTTTGGCGAATGGGAGGCCGTGCCGGCGGTCAGACGGCCGTTTTGGTCGGCGCAGAAGTTCTGCATTTCCGGCTTCTGCCAACGATCCTTGGCGATCCAGAACCCCGGATCCGCGTCACGGCCCGACGCCGGCTTCGGGGCATCTAGAATATAGGCGCGCACCTGAGGCATTCGCTCGGCGCCATTCTTATTGCCGCGCAGCCATCTATTCCACCAGGCAATTGCCTCGGCAATAAAATCCACTCGCGGTTTGGGGAAAGCGAGGTGCGGAAATTTATGCACCCACGGACCAATCAAAGCCTTCGCGTGATCTCCAAGCCCTTCGACGCCCATCAATGGCGCATTGCGATAGCCATCGGCCCAACCGGCTATGATCATGGTTGGAACTTCCACCCTCGAAAAGTCTTCGCAGATTGAGCCGTGTTTCCAGAAATCATCACGGCGCTGATGCGAAAGCCATTCTTCTAGAAAAAAAGGTTGGTTCGCTAAGCGATCGAGCCACATCTCTCTCCAACGGTCGCCGACTAGCACTGGATCGGGCGAGCGTGAATGGAGCCCTTGCTGGATTGTCGCCCAGGTAAAGTTCGCAGAAAGATGACAGCCATTCTTGTAATGGACGTCGTCGTTATATCGGTCGACGGTCGACGCGATGGAAATAATTGCCTTTAGCGCCGGCGGGCGGAGAGCGGCGACCTGCAGGCAGTTGAAGCCGCCCCATGAAATGCCCATCATGCCGACAGAGCCATTTGACCAAGGTTGCGCGGCAACCCAAGCTATCAATTCGCAGGCGTTGGACAATTCGAGCTCGGTATACTCGCCGTCGATAATGCCATCGGATTCCCCCGTGCCACGAATGTCGACGCGTACACCGGCGATCCCAGCCGCGGCAAAAACCGGATAGGCGGCATCGTCGCGGGCTCTCGTCCCGTCGCTTTTTCGGTAAGGCAGGAATTCCAAGACGGCAGGCACAGGATTGCTTTCGGCGTTAATCGGAAGCCAGATTCGCGCCGAAAGCCGCGTGCCATCGAGAAGCGTGATCCAACTGTTGTCGATCAGGATGCAGCTGCCGCTTTTGTCCATATTGTTTTGTGTCCCTGAGGTGCGTTACGGTATGTTCAGCCGACGCTAGCACGGGCGCTTCCGATAGAGCATTGGACAAAAAGTAAGCTGCCAGACGACTTTATTTCTCGCCACACGAGAGCGACTGGCAAAACAGCGGCGTTATCATCTCCATCCCAAGGGTGCACTGGAGGTTTGCTTCAACGTAGGTTCTGACCTGGTTCTTGATTCGCCAGTGGGACCATCGTCAAGGGCGGGGAAAGCATAACCTAGAATAGAAAGCCTCTCACGATCGTGGTCGAGCGGTGCCGGACCCGTCGACTTAATCCGCCTAGCTACCTCTCGTTAACTCCTGGACTACTCAGTCGATCGAATCGGTTGTTGTGTAGCCCGCCGGCTCACATGGTTGCAGTCCGGAGAAAAGAGCCGGGAATGAGAACCATTGCCCAAGCTGGAGATAGTTCGCAGCTATTGCGATCTGCCGTCCTCATTTTGGGACCCGAGGCTCGCGCAAAAAAGTAGCCTATCAAGTGATTTTATTTCGACTGCTGGGCGCGCCAACCTTCCCTATAAGGGTAAACTCGAACCCGAATTGGAGCCAGGCAGATGTCGTTCAGAGGCATTATTCCGCCCGTCACCACGCCCTTTCATGCGGACGGATCAATTGACCGCGACGGCTTCTGCGTAATGGTCGAGCATCTGGTTTCATCGGGCGTGCACGGTATTATCGTCGGCGGCACCACCGGGGAGTACTACGCACAATCACGCGATGAACGTGTCGGCTTGTTGAAGCTCGCCAGGACAGTGGTGAAGAGTAAGGTGCCTCTCATCGCCGGCGTCGGCGCCATTCGCACCGAGGACTGCATCGAATATGCGCTGGTCGCCAGGGACCTGAATTACGACGGCATACTGATCGGGGCGCCGTACTACGCCGTCCCAACGCAGCTCGAACTTGCCAATCATGCACTGGCGATCGACAAGGCTGCCAATCTGCCGGTGATGCTCTATAACTACCCTGGGCGCACCGGAACGATGATGGACCTGGAGTTCCTGGACCGGGTAGGCCGCAGCGCCAATTTTTGCGCCATCAAGGAGTCCAGTGGCAACATGAACCAGCTGCACGCGCTGGCACGGGACTATCCGCATATTGACCTGTTTTGCGGCATGGACGATCAGGCGCTCGAATTCTTCGCCTGGGGCGCCAAGGGATGGGTCTGCGGCGCTGGCAATTGCCTGCCCAGAGAGCATCTTGCTCTCTACAACGCTTGCGTCATCGAGAAGGACTTCAGCAAAGGCCGGCAGATCATGTCGGCGCTGCTGCCTTTGATGCGAGTTCTCGAACAGGGCGGCAAGTTCGTGCAGAGCATCAAGTTCGGCTGCGAGCTGGTCGGGCTGCCGGCCGGACCCGTGCGCCACCCGATGCGGGCGCTCGACGATGAGCAGAAGCGGGAACTCGAGATGACGATCCGCACGCTCAAAGCAGCCATCGCGTCAATCACTGCAAAATCCCAAAAGAGGGCCTCCGAGAATGTCATCGCTATTAACGCGTGATGAGTACCAGAACCTGGCCGACAGCTTGCCGCTGCCAACCAACGCGGTTATCGATGGCAAGGCGCGGGCGGCACAATCTGGGGAAACTTTCGAGACCATCAATCCCGCGACGGGGCACGTCATCGCAAGGATCGCCTCCTGCGGCCAGGCCGACGTCGACCTCGCTGTCGAGAAGGCACGACTGGCGTTTGAATCGGGCACCTGGTCGCGTGCCCATCCGAGCGAACGCAAGCGGGTGCTGCGGCGCCTGGTCAAGCTAATGGAGCGCGATGCCCATGAGCTTGCGGTGCTTGAGACGCTCGAAAGTGGCAAGCCGATCTACGACGTCGAAACCATAGACATCCCCGAGGCACTGCACTGCTTGGAATGGCACGCGGAGGCCACTGACAAGCTTTACGGCCAGACGTCGCCCTCAGGCGATGACGTCGTGTCGATGATAGTGCGCCAGCCACTTGGCGTGGTCTCCTGCGTGCTACCCTGGAATTTCCCGATCTTGATGCTGGCCTGGAAGATTGGGCCGGCTCTCGCGACCGGCAACTCCGTCATCGTCAAGCCGGCCGAGCAGACCAACATGTCGACATTGCGGATTGCCGAGTTGGCACACGAGGCCCGGTTGCCGCCGGGCGTCCTGCAGATCGTAACCGGCCCGGGCGAAATCACCGGTAAGGCGCTTGGCATGCATCCGGATATCGACATGGTTGCGTTCACCGGTTCCACCGATGTCGGGCGGAAATTCCTGGAATATTCGGCTAGGTCAAACCTCAAGCGCATTGTGCTCGAATGCGGCGGCAAGAACCCCTGCATCGTGCTTGACGACGCGGAAAATCTTGATGTTGTCGCACAACATGTGACTCAGGCGGTGTTCTGGAACATGGGCGAAAACTGCTCGTCCAATTCGCGGCTGATCGTGCATGAGAAGATCAAAGACCGTTTGGTGGAAACAGTCCTTCACAAGCTTAAGGAATGGCCTTTGGGCGAACCACTGGATCCGGGCAATCGGCTCGGCGCCATCGTGTCCAAGGAGCAGTTCGACCGCATCATGGGCTACATCAAGAAGGGCCGCGCGGAAGGAGCCAGGATCGTGACGGGCGGTAGCGCTCACAAGCACGGCAAGGGCTACTTCATCGAGCCAACCGTGTTCGAGGATGTCACGCCGGAAATGACGATTGCGCGCGAAGAAATCTTCGGCCCGGTGCTGTCCGTCATAAAGGTGGCCAACGCCGATGAGGCGGTCCGCGTCGCTAACGATACGCAATACGGGCTTACAGCCTCGATCTTCACGGCCAACCTCGGCAAGGCACATCGCATCGCACGAGATATCCGCGCCGGTACGGTGACCATCAATTGCTACGGCGAAGGAGACATCTCGACCCCATTCGGAGGCTTCAAGCTTTCTGGCTTTGGCGGTCGCGATAAGTCACTTCACGCCCACGACCAATACACCGAACTCAAGACCATCTGGGCGGACATTTCCGACCAGAAAGTCTCGCGTTCCGTAGACTAGTCTGGTCAACGATGGGTGATCATGTGGCCGTCCGCGCGCCCGCGGACACGTCCCTGTCGGGCTGGTACGGTATTCTGCCGCCTCCCAAGGCACCTGAGGTGCTGCGCGGCCGTCAAAAAGCAGACTGGCTCATTGTAGGAGCTGGATTTGCTGGATTGGCGGCCGCGCGGCGCCTCACACAACTTGTGCCGAACGAGCGTATCGTTGTTGTCGATGCCCAGCGCGTCGCGTGGGGTGCTGCCGGACGCAACACAGGCTTTATGATCGACCTGCCACACGAGCTTGGCGGCGAGAATTATGGCGGAAGCCAGGACCACGACCGCAAGCGCATTCGCATGAACCGCGCGGCGATCGAGTTCTCGGCGGGGGCGGCGGATGAATACGGACTACAGAGTTTCTTCGTTCGGGCCGGCAAGTTCCATGGGGCTGCAACGGATCACGGCCTTGCCGTGCTGCGCGAATTTGAAAACCATCTGACGGGCCTCGGCGAGCCATTCGAGCGACTCGATGGGCCGCAGTTGAAGAAAATCACGGGAACCGACTTCTTCATCGGTGGCACTTTCACGCCGGGAACGGTGATGGCCCAGCCAGCCGGGTTCATTCGTGGACTCGCCGAAGGCTTGTCGAACCGCGTTCGGTTGTTCGAGAACTCGCCCGTTACATCTGTGCAGACCGGCAAATTGCACACCATCAGGGCGGTCGGGGGCGAGATCACCGCGCCGCGCTTGATCTTGACGGTCAACGGCCACCTCGAAAGCTTCGGCTTCTTCAGGAAGCGCTTGCTGCATGTCTTTACTTACGCCAGCATGACCAGGCCGCTTTCGAAGAGTGAGCAGGCCACTCTGGGCGGTGAGCCGAACTGGGGATTGATCCCGGCCGATCCGATGGGATCGACCATCCGCCGTATCGGCGACCGCATCGTCGTCCGCAACACCTTCACCTACAACCCGGACATGTCCACGAACGAGAAGCAGATCAACCGGATCGGCGCGGCGCATGATCGATCGTTCCGGGCGCGCTTTCCGATGCTGGGCAAAATGGAGATGGAGTTTCGATGGGGGGGCCACTTGTGTCTCTCTCTCAATTCCGCGCCGGCGTTTGGGGAAGTTGAAGAGAGGGTGTTCGTCGCCGGATGCTGCAATGGTCTGGGAACCGTGCAGGGCACCCTCTACGGGATGCTGGCTGCCGATCTTGCTGCGGGCAGCAACGAGCCCATGGTAGCAGACGCCCTGAATGAGCCAGTTCCAGTTCGGCTGTACCCAGAACCGCTGATGTCGATTGGCGCCCCACTGAAGCTTTGGGCGATGCAGAGGCGCGCTGGGAGAGAACTCTAGGCTCAGGACTCATTGATCAGAGCCAGAAGATGACGGTTGCCGCGATGCAGATGGC
>NZ_JBWKME010000078.1:0-9585 GCF_056431085.1 Mesorhizobium waitakense
AGCACCAAACGCTTGTCGTCGTTTAGACGCGCTTTTGAAAAGCCATCAACATTATCCTGCAGGACACGACCGAATTTATCTACAGCCGCGCGCAGCCGGGCAAAATCGGCTTCACCAAGACCATCAACGCCGGGCGCTACAAGGCCGGGCAGCCCAACGTGCAGACCTTGTGCGGTGTGCTGATGCATTCGAGCCTGGCCGTCATCCTCACCGGCACGCCCCTCGGTCTGACGGCGGCGAAGTTCTGGACACGAACGAAGTTCAAGGGAACGCTCGCGCTCAAGCGGCACATCAATCCCACGCGCGTGCCAATCGAGACGAAGGAGAGCTATCGCTGGCTGGAGAACCTAAGCCAGTCCATCGCGCTCGTTGGCGCGCCCGAGTGCTGCGTGCATGTGGGTGACCGGGAGAGCGACATCTACGAGCTCTCTTGCACCGCGCAGGACCTTGGCACGAGCTTCCTCGCGCGGGTGCAGACGAACAGGCTGGCTGAGCGGCCTGCCGATGCTGCCCCACACGATCCTGCTCATCGCGTCTTTGCCCAACTTGCGGCGGCGCCTTGGTCGGGACGTCATCGCATTACGGTCGATCAGGACGAGACGACCTGGCTGCAGGTGAAGTTCGCCACCATCAACACCTTGCCGCCCGTGGGCAAGCAGAAGCGCTACAGCCCGCAGGTTCTGACATACATCCACGCTCTCGAAGAGGATCCGCCGCCCGGACGCGATCCGATCGACTGGAAGCTGGTGACCAACTTACCGGTCGACGATCTCTCCGCGGCGGCCGAGAAGCTCGGCTGGTACGCCCTGCGCTGGAAGGCGGAGGTGTTCCACAAGGTCATGAAGTCCGGCTGCCGTGCCGAAGAGGCGAGACTGGAGACCGCCGAGAGGCTGGCGAAGTTCCTCGCCCTCATCGCAGTGGTCAGCTGGCGTATATTCTTCGTCACTATGTCGGCGCGCGCCAAGCCGGACGCCGCGCCCGACAGCGTTCTCACCTTCGCCGAGATCACTGCGCTCGACCGGATCGACGCGTCCCGAACGCGACCGCGTCTCCATCGGCCTACGCTCGCCGCTTACCTCCTGCAAATCGCCATGCTCGGTGGCTATCTCGCCCGCAAGCATGATCCGCCTCCAGGCAACATGGTCATCTGGCGTGGCATAACTCGCCTGCACGACATCAGCTTCGGCATCGCCATTGGATCAAACGATGTGGGTAATTGAAAGCCTGACCGGGGGGTTACCTTGAGAGAGGAACCATGATTGAGCATACGTGGTCCCCTTGGTCCGCTCTCAAAGGCTTTGGTCGAAGCGATCGCTAAGCCATTGTGACATGAAGAGGATCAACCCTGTGAGGTGACAAACAACCAAGATGAAACTCTGCGGCCGGGATGTGACGTGATGAGGGAGTAGCCCGACCGCTCCCGTCAGAGGCAGAGGAGAGAATTAGGAGCCAAATAGCTCTAATCCCAGGCGCCTAGCATCCTTGCGGCAGCGCTGGCTGGCTTCATAACCCGATGGCGCTTCGTGCGGCCATCGATCGCCGTCACACGGGTCGAAGGCCTGCAACAGCATCGCACGCAGCAAACGCTCCGGTGCGGTCGAGGGCCGGCCGAGCCCTGGCGGATAAAGCACCGCAAAATCCCGCATCGTTCGGGCAGCAGTGAATCACGCTCCACACAACCGCGCCAGCACTTCTTCGACAGCCTCTAGGCGGCAAACCTATCGAAATCCAAGGAAAGACGAAGGTTCGCAACCATAGCTCCCCGTGGTCGACAACGGCACGTGCATCCTCATGCATTCCATTGGCTTCTAATATTTCCGACGGGCGTTCGTATTCCGCCCCGGCGGTCGGTCAGATTTTGGAATAGATTCTGATGCGGAACTGCTGTCCATCCTGGAAAGTATCGCAGACGAATGCGCCATCAGGGCTCTCAATTCTTTGATGTCCCGCTGTTGCTCGGCTCGTGAATTCATCGAGACGGCACCAACCCTTGAAATGCTCTGCCTGGACGACACCCCCGGGTAGATCTCAACCGACACCGAACCGGCCTGCCCTCGTGGCAGTTGTTCAATATCCGGTCCGATACCCGCAAGCTCGAGAACCGAGATATCGTCGGTAGGGAAGCTGTACAGAACTCGCTCCGCGCACCAATCTCGAGCCATGCGTCTGCCCATGCAATTAAACTCGGTCATGATGTCGCTACTTGCCTGCAGGCCTGACCACGCCGCGAACCAAAGAGGCGCCATCGGAAGACCCGGTCCGGCCGACAGCGCCGCCGGAATGAACCGGAAGGAACCGCCGCCGAGGAGGCTCAGAAGACACCCAGCGACGCAGTCTCTCAACTGCCCTGCGTTGCCCGTGGAATTGTTCAGCAGCGAGATTGCTTCCTGAATCGCTCGAGCGCGTCCCTCCCTCGTTCCGCGGAAGCGAGAAAGGTCCCCCCTTAGTTCGGGAAGCGAAGAGAGTAGGTCCTCCAGAACTGAATCCTCGATCCGACCGCTCTCGATCACCTGTCGCATGGACCTGATCATGACGGATTCACCAGCAGGTCGGTCGGAGGAACCACCGCCATGCACCGCCAGCTGAACGACCTGCCAAAAGCTTCCGAGGGCTTCGATGTCAAGTGGTAGCTGCTCGCCGCCAAGCTCGGATCGTAGAGCCTGCCATCCGCGGCCAATGGCGAAGACGTCGGCATTGGGACTGAGTGCGAGCCCTTGAATCGCGGCTGCTGAGTATGTAGCGCCTGTAGCCGCGAGGGTGATGGGCCGCCCGGATTCGTGCGGATTCGGCGATCGGAGATAGAGTGCCACCTCTACGATCGCGGTTCCAACGAGCTTTTGGACAACTGGTTTCGTGTTCCGTGTGGTCAAGCCGAGGTCGTCGGCCAATAGATCGAGTTGCCCCGTCGTCACAACCCGAAAGAATGCAGAGAAGGGAGTGTAGTCGGTGACGTAGGTCGAGACAAAGGCAAAGAAATCACGCACCTTTCGCTCATCCACGACGACGATTGGACGACGTTCGGGATCATACCGCTGCTGATGATCTGACAGCGCGACAGCACAGAACTTTGATGAGAGCTGCTTGCGGATGGCGGTAAGACCAAGATTACTGGGCGTCAGAGGCGACTTTTGTCCTACCCAGGCCAAGAATTCCTCTGTGTCCAAGACGGAAATATTCAACATTCTTCCCTACCTAAGCGAACAGGTCGTCGAGCGTCGGATCACTCGTCGAGGCTTCATGGAGCGCGAGGATGCCCTTTTCAAGATATCCAGGAATAGACTTGTCATAGTAGATGCGCAGTGAGGTTTTTGCGCGCGTCACGCCCGTAAACGCGAGATTCTTCTGCAAGTCACGGAAACGGCTGATCCTCTCCATGCCGAGAAGATGAACTGCACGGAATTCAAGCCCCTTCGCGCTGATGATAGTCGTCACGATGACACGTTTGTTCGGTTCGAAGGCTGCATACCCACCCGCGAAGTTCTGCGTCTGCACTTGATCCTTGACCTTCGAGGATAGGAGGAGAGCGGCGACCCTGGTGGCGTCTTCCTGCTTGGGGCACAGGACACCGATGGTTTCGTCCGGATAAGCGAAAAGCTGCGTCTCGATTTCGGGAATTGCAGCCGCAACCTGATCTGCGAGCCCTAGACCTGAATGCGGTATCACCGACGACTCGAAATCCTGTTCGTTGTACTTCGACGTCGCCTCCATTCCTTCCTCGGAATCGATTTCGTTGCGGATGCCGTCCGCCACCCGGCATATCTTGATGCCATTCCGATAATGCTTCTTGAGGACGACTGGCTCGCCACATTTCGCCTCCAAGGCGTTCAGCCCACCTTTGGCGCTTGTGACGCGCTGTCTGTCATCGCCAACGGCATAGATCTGGTCGGCGAAGCGGGAAATCACCTCGATCTCTTCGGCCGAGTAATCCTGCGCCTCGTCCAGGAGAATGCAGTCCAGCACGTTGATGTTCTTCTTCAGCGCAGCAACTACCTTGAGTCCTTCGAGAAGCCGTATGCGAACCTCCCCGAATTCACCGGAGGCATCGAATGCGACCCCATTCAATGCCAGGAGCGAAGCACCCCACTGCAGGTATGTCTGGATCTTATCCGACGAGAACGGATAGTGCGTAGACCCCGCTACCAAAAACTCCTTCAGGACGCGACCGAACGTCAGCACGGTGATGTTCGTAACGCCTGCTTTCGCGAGGAATGTCGCTCGGAGAAGCAAAAGATTTGTCTTCCCGCAGCCGGCCGGGCCCAGGACGAGATGGTCGCCCTCTTTGGGGAGGCTGATGACCTTCTTCTGGTCATCATCGAGATCGCTTGTTTTCTTCCACCAGGTGCTCATGCGTGTGCTCTCACTTGAACTCAAGGTTCAGCCAGCTATCAGCCTGAGGCATCTGGCGTTGAACGAAGTCTATAATCTTGTACAGGATGTCCTCGAGCGACGTATGGAGCCGCGATGGATCGTAAATGCCCGAGAAAAAGGGGATGCGGCATTCGAAAGGCTCAGGTGGGGCGGTCGACATGTGTATGCAGACGTCCACGGCAACAGCCTTTGCTTCCGCGTCGACGATCTCGATGCAGAAGATCACTGACAACTCGGGCATCAGGTGCGCTTCTGACTTCTCGAAGGTCATCTTGACCGACGGAGCCTTCCGAGGATATCGGGCTATAGTGGCATAAGGTGGGAATTGGTCATTTTCCGAACTGACACGCCGGACCGAATCCTTGGTAGACGTTATGATCTCCTCGAGAAGGGGCTTGACGAAATCCGGCTTGTTCTCCGTCACTGCACCCGATCCCGCCTGTTCAACGAGAACACGCTTGATGACTCTCTCTTTGATGCCAGCGATCCCGCTCGCAGCTGCTTTCGGAGGTCTAAAGGATTCCCACGATACCATGCGCAACCGATCCTTAGGGTCCTTCAGAAGGCACATTTTGGCGAGATCTACGAGGTATGATGGCACTGACGAATTCTGAATATTCGGAGTGACTTCCTGCACCGCGTTGACCAAACGCGCGAATGGTTCGGCATACTCGCTGAAAATGGGCTCCCGCATTATCAGATCGTGGAGCACCGCTCCAATTTGATAGAAGGTGAGTGCGCGCCAACCATCCGTTGTTCCATCCTCTTCGCGAAGGAGAAACTCGGGCGAACTATATTGCAGAGTACCGATGAACGGGTGCACGCCCTCGATGTCAGTGACCCCCGGGTCCTTCACGGGCTTCAGGACTCCGAAGTCGAGTAGCGTTACTTTCTTCAGATCCTCGCTGACCTGGATATTTTCCGGCTTGATGTCTCGATGAACTAGGCCCAAGCCTTCCAGATATTCCGCGCAGGCCGCGATGTCGGCGATGAATCCTCCGATCGCCTCGACGGGAATGTCTTTGAGTCGCTTCTTTAGATTGCTGCCCTGAAGAAACGCCATCACAATATAGTGGTTTTTTGTCCCTACATCGTATCCTCCGTCGAGGATCTCGACCATGCTCGGATGGCCGCGTCCCTTGAGGGAGACTTCCCGTTCGATGCGCGCAAGCTGCGTCTTGTCGCCAAAGCGCTCGATCAGCTCCTTGTCGAACACCTTTACAGCCGCTTGCTTCGCACCATTGGTAGCTTCGAAGACTGCGGCGGACTTCCCGTGATCGATCAGTCTTACGATCGTCCACTCTTTAATCATCAGGCCCTTTAACTGGTCCTCGAGTAGATGCGCCCTTGCAGTGTCCATGTATCGATCCCGACTCGGATGGGCGAAATACCTCATTTCCATCGATGCATGTCAACGAGTCCTCGGGTCGATTTGTAAGATCGGAGCCAGCCAGGATACGCCAGAGACTTGGGAGCCAACATACCACCCCGGCTGCTCCCTTGATTGTTTGCTTTCAGGATGAGGCCTTTCACAGGCAGGCAAACAGAAGTTCGCGCCTCCTCGAACAGCATCGGACATCCGGCAGTCCAAGGCGCCGACCGCATCCAGAGTGTCACATCGATGGAGCTGCACTCGTCAGCCAGCTTGTCCAAACAACGCGTTGATGGCTACAGGTATTCAAGCGATCGATTTCACCGCCCCCGCCGGACATCAAGCGCCCAATCGACCACTTTTCAGATGTTTGGCCACATGCGTGTGGAACAAAGGGCGCTTTTGAAGCGGGGGCGGCTATAACGGGTATCATCTTGCGGGTTTCGGCAATTGAGCTTGGTATGAAAGGCCCTCCCCGCCTTTTCGGCCTCGGCCCTGGGCACGGTTCGATTTGGGAAAACATTTCCTAACATTGCCGCGCACGAACACCATTCAAACCGATGCAACCTGGGTCAGCTACGATTTCAGTACAAAGACTAGTTATGTTGTTGATCGAACCCCACCGGGCAGTTAGTGAGACAGATACGCTTCAAAGGAGAAATCGCTTGACCGACGAGACTGTCAATCTGATCGAACTAACCGCAGATATCGTTTCCGCCTACGTCAGTAAGAACCCCGTGCCCGTGGCATCTCTCCCGGAACTGATCGCCAGCGTGAATTCGTCGCTCGCCAAGATTGGACAGCCAGCCGAACCCGATATGCCGGCCCAGTTCCCCGCAGTGAACCCAAAAAGGTCCGTATTTCCCGACTACATTATTTGCCTCGAAGACGGGAAGAGATTCAAATCGTTGAAGCGGCATCTGGGTGTCCACTATGGCCTCACTCCTGACGGGTACCGTGAGAAGTGGGGGTTGAAGTCAGACTACCCCATGGTTGCGCCCAACTATGCGGCCGCGAGGTCCGAAATGGCCAAGGCACTCGGCCTTGGCCGCAAGGCTGTGCCCGCGAAGGTAACCAAGAAGCCTGGAAACCGGAAGGCCTGAAATTTCGACATGCCCCACTCGGGCGCAGCGGAATTGAAGCGCGCAACTGCTTGCCGACAAATGGAAGCAGAGGATCGAACGGGACGGCCAGCCTGCCGGCAATTTCCGCCATCAGCGCCACGTCGGCAGGACTTCCGTTGCGCAGCATGGCGCACCACCTCGAGCTTTCGATCCTCGAGGCCCAGCGCAGCGGCAATCTCGTCGTCTTGGTCGGGTACCGTCCCATTCGGCAGGTTGATACACGCCAGGCACGCCATGTCGTCGTCGAATCCGTGATGCGACACTCCAAGGTCACCTCGCTGCGTCCAGGAGTTGATCGTCCAGCGGGGGAGCGCGCCTTGCACGGCGATTCGATCCGCGGCGGAATCAAGCGCAACCGCCACATGCCGCATCGAGCCCGCTGGAAGATGCGCTGCACTGCGTAGACACCATGAACCTAGCTGGCAATAGCCTTGGCAACGTACCCCGCGCTCCCTCGGCGCCTAATCTCAGCATGATCGCAATGATCACAACAGAACCGGAAACGTCGAGTCTTCCTCCGGCTGCTGAATACCCAATCCAGAATCCTAACCGAAGGGCTTGGGCGCCGAGCGATCTTCGGCCCTTGGAAATATTCCGAGATTGCAGCGCGCATGCATGACCGCGTCCTCATTAGTTCGCTGACCTGGTCAATCTGATGATGGCGCTGCTCCAGCATCTGCTCCCGGTCGAGCGCGAGTACCTGCGCTGCCTCCACCGTTTTCTCGGCCATGAAACGCAGCCTTGAGATATCGCGGCCGATACTCGAACCACTATGGAACATAACCGCCACGGAAGGCTTCCCATCCCTTCCGGCGCGGCCGAATTCCTGCAGCTGGTCTTCGACCGATGCCGACTGCTGCCAATGGATCACGAGGCGGACGTTCGGGACGTCGAGGCCCATGCCAAAGGCGTTGGTGCAGATGATCTGGTCAACGACCGGCCTGCTTTGCCCAAGGAAGCGCTTGACGAGTTCCTGCCGTTCCCATGCGTTTCCCAACCTGGAATGATAGAGCGGCACTTCAATCCCGAGACTGCGCAGGGCCGCTTGCAGTTCCTCGCCGACGTTCGTTGACGGCACGAAGACCATCGCCTTCTGTCCCTGGAGCTGTGGCAACCGCAGTAGCGATGCGATTTCGACGGCTCGCCGATCGGCTGCGCATCGCCATCGGAGGAGTGCGATATTCGGTCTGTCGACATCGCGCACAAAGACCTCGGCGTCCTCGATGCCGAGCGATTTCAGGATGCGCTGCTGCATCTCCTGCCCGGCGGTCGCCGTGAACGCCAGGACGGGTGGCGAACCTAGCTTTTCGCGGACCTCCTTGAGGCGGCCGTATTCCCGCCGGAAGTCCCTGCCCCATTGATCGACGCAGTGGGCCTCGTCTATGACAATAAACGAAGGCCGCGTCTGCTTCAGGCGAGCACGTTCGCTCTCGCTCCTGACGAAGAAGCGCTCGGGAGCCAAATAGAGCAACTTGATCGCGCCCCGGCCTAGCAGTGAGAATCGGGTCTGTTTCTCCTCGACGCTCAGATCGCTATTGATGAAGGTGGCAGGGATCTTTTTCGCCAGCAGATCTGACACCTGTTCCGACATCAGGGTCTTCAGGGGGCTGACGACCATGGTCAGGCCGCGGCGAAGCACGGCAGGCAGCTGAAAGCAAAGGGTCTTGCCCGATCCGGTCGGACTGACGACCAGGACCGATTTTCCAGAGAGCGCAGCCAGCACGATCGGCAACTGGCCTTCCCGGAAACGATCCTTCCCGAACAGCCGGAGAGCCGGCCCGAAATTGCCCACGCCTTCAGAAACCTTGCCTTCGGTATCCAACCAGCGGGCAAGCCTGACCGCCCATCGCTCGATTACCCGTCTCGCAAGCCTGCCAGCCAGGTTTGGGTGATGGGCTGCATGGCAACCATCGCAAAGGGTGACGAGGTTCGAGAGCTCGTCCGTTCCACCCATTGATCTCGGCAACAGATGATGCACGTCCGCTTGGGCGGATTTCACCGGCGTAGAGCACGAGACGCAGCGGCAGTGGTCACGCTGGACAACCTGAAGGCGTATCTCATGCCACGAGTCGATGACAATAGGTTGACCCATTTCTGCTCGCGCCCCGTCCTTCGAAGCTGCGGAGTAGCAGAATAGTTTTATGAAAAGCTGACCAATGTCATCGTCACGCCGAGGTCCAGGCGGCGCGGATGGTGCCGACGTCCCCGTCGACAGGTGACTGTACAGCCGATGCCGGTGTCGGCCTGGCCCTGCCCTATCGCCGCCGCTCACCAGGTTAGCGGTGGGCTGATGCCGGACCCGGCCCGCCGAGAAGGGAGAGCGCAATGAGTGAAGCCCGCGCCCACCCGACCAAGGCTCCTGACATAAGTGCACATTGAAGCGTGCTACCGTGACGCGGGCACCTGGCCGAGGGCGCGAAGCTCCTCATAGACCCGGATCAGTGTCAGCCGCTCCCGCTATGGCTTCGCCGCGTTCGCTGACAGCAGCCGGTCCCACTCTTCCCGCCTGGCGCCCTGCGCGGATAAGGTTGATGCTTGCGCTCGTATCGGAACTCCCTCTCGCTCCGAATGCGGCGGTCCCCTTCACTCCCTTAAGGCGAAGGCTTTGGATTCTCAGGTGGAACAGTAAGCGTGCATCCCCAGGCGCTTCACAACGCCCGGTTCGCGTATTATACCAAGAGTCATTGGGTTTGACCGACATGGGCCCATTCTCGCATTCCG
>NZ_JBWKME010000079.1:0-3136 GCF_056431085.1 Mesorhizobium waitakense
CCTCGGTATCGACGTCCGCGATCGATAAGCCAGCGGCGGCTGCTTCTGTCGTGAATGGAGCAGCTGCCCTAAACGCAAACGAGGCCAATGAATGGACGCAAAAAAGACCGTTGACAAAAACATCCCCATACAAGTGCAGTACGACAACGCGTCCTCAGACGGCTGGAGTTCCACTACACGCCCAAACATGCAAGCTGGCTCAACATGGTCGAGATCGAAATCGGCGTTCTGCGCAACCAGTGCCTCGACCGCCGCATCGAAAGCCGCTCCCGCCTCGTCGCCGAGGTCGCGGCTTGGGAACACCAGCGCAACGCAAGTGCCGCTCGCATCAACTGGATGTTCTCAACCGAGCAGGCCCGAACCAAAATGGCCCGGGCCTATCCAAAACCAACAGCCAAAGAGTCATAATCTCTGTGCACAGGTACTAGACTAAGACTAGGTGGATTGCCCATATTGAGGTCTCCCCAGGACTTAGCCCATAGGCTTGGATACTAGGGATTCATCGATATTCTGACCCCACTGAGCCATGTTGTGGGTGTCGCAGAGATGGACTTTCAGCGACGGCTCGCCTTTCGACCGGTTCACACCGGATTGTGGGATGACCAAGAAGCGTCCGATTTGATCCCTCTGGTTGCAAGTTGGCTAGGTTTCCGGAAACAGCTTCGGAAACAGCGCGTCCAGAGCGTCCGCAGGGAAGCGCAGCGAAACCGGACCTTTGGGCGTGTCAGACGCTAGCAGACCAAGCCCGATCACCTCATTAAACACCCTTCGCGCCGTGCGCTCGGGCAGTCCGCTTATGCGGGATCCTTCGCCGCGGTCAAATTCGCCGCGCATAAGCGCTTCTTGCAGGAAACGAGATGCTTCGGGCTTCACGCCGCTGCGCTCCACATAGCTATGCAGCCGCTTGGCAAGCGTATCGAGATCGAACAGACCTGTCATGAAGCTCACCTGATCGATGCACACCTGCAGGAACCATAAGGTAAAATCACCGAGCACGCGTTCGGAGAGGTTGCCGCGTCCGACGAGATCCCCTTGGCGGGGCATATCGGCATGATCCATCATGCGCTTGTAGTCCGTGCGGCTTTTCGCGCCGCGTGCCAGACCGCGCGAGATCGACCACAGTCCATGCGCAGCAATCCCGGCCTCATGGGCCATGGCGTGGCTCATCAATCGGCTGACGCGACCGTTGCCGTCGGGGAAGGGGTGAATGTAGTTGAAACGGTGATGCGCAGCAGGAATGGCCAGGATGCGCCCGGCCTTGCCCAGCTTGTCGAAGCGATAGCGCATGGCAAAGTACTGCATGAAATCGTCGACACGCTCGCTCGAAGGCGGCTCATGCCGGCCGACAGCGACGTCATGCTCTGGCTTCGATCGCCACTCGCCTGGCGCCATGACAAATTCACGGCCGGCGCCCTTGATGGTCAGCATGGGCGCTTCCGCATCGCGATAAAATTCCGCATGCAGCCATCGCAGAAAATCTACCGATGCCGGCTCCCGCAACCGCCCCTCGGCGGCCATACGGTCGATCTCCGCTTGCAGGCGAACATGGGCGGCCGCCTCGAGCTGCAGGTTGCGACGATTCTCGTCTCGATCGAAGTTTCCGGCCAACGCCCGTTCGATGTCGCGCGGGCGCGTATCATGGCCCTCGATCAGGTTGCTGTAGTAGGTGTTCATGATGCGCACGAGATCGGCGAGATTGGCAGCGGTACGCGGGTGCAAGCTTTGGCCCAAAATAGCCGATGTAGCCGATAGCTCCGCCAGCGCATCCGACATTGATTCGGATACATCCGTCAGGCGTGCCGGTTCGATGCGCTGTACGCTCTCTTCCATAATTGGCCGATCTTGGTTTCCGCTAAATACGGAATTATAAATATATATTTCTAATATTCCAGAACATTTGGCCGATCTTCTGGCCGATCATCGGCATCCTGCCGACTTGCGCGGGCCTCGGCACCATCACCGCCGCCAACTTGGACACCATTGATGCCGCCCGACGATGATGATCATGATGGCCGATGTTCGGGACGCCTATTTCACTGATAACCATGCACAAAACTGCAATCGGGAGGACCATGTGGCCGATGTTTTGGCCGATCTTCGCCGATTGGCGGGACTCAGATAGAATAGAGGCAGGAAAATAGAGGCAGCCTCAAACATGGTTTCTGCTGAAATTGTCGAAGCGCGCGAGTTCGCGACCAGGCTGGGCGATAATCTGCCGCGTCGTATCGAGGCCGCGGCCTTGGGCGTGCGCTCAAAGGCGCCGTTCCAATTGCTTTGTGCACGTGAGGCGCTGATCTGGCGAAGCGAAGAACTTGCGCGCAACGCATGCAATGCGCTTGAGCGTGAGGATCTGAGCGTTGCGGCCCTATTGACGCGTTCCCTTACTGAAAATGCTGCCCTTGTATGGAAACTCTGGGAGATTCTTGATGCGCGGCATACCCATTCACCACAGCAGCTAAACGATCTGCTGATACGGGCTTCTCGTTGGCTCGAGGAAATGGGCGGACGGACCACAGGCCATGCAAATCCTGAGCTGCATCAACAGGATGGACAAGGCGGTGCCGGGGGTGCGTGCCGGGTACGACAGCCTGAGCGAAATCGCTCATCCAAATTGGGCCGGGGTCGCCGGCCTCTATTCGAAACCTGATCCCCCACGGTATTTGACCGACTTCGGACGCGGGTTGAGGGAGACGAAGGGCACTGTCGACATGATCGCCAATGCACTGCTCGGCTCGCTCGGCTTGTTTGAACTCGCTTATCCTGCAGTCGGAGAAGGCGATCCATTGGCTAAGGCCCGATATCTTTTGGAGACCACGGCGCGCGGCGAGATGGACTTAGCAGAGCACATGCAGGCTCTGCTCTGCTCGACGATGTGGAACGGATGAGACCGACCGCTGTGTAGCCGGTGAGCTCGATCAGATCGTGTCAAACCTGTGGTGCGATTTTCAACCAGAAATGTGCAGGTGAAGCAGAGACAGTCTACCGCGCCTGCTGGGAAACGCTGGCGAACCACCAAGCTTTTCAGTCCCCTTTGATCCGCCCAGGAGCCGCAACCTGAGCAAAAATTGAAGCACCGGTGCTTGAGCTAGGACGTGGTGACGATTTAACTATCTGAGCCAAATGGCGATCGCTGCGA